>JBGOXZ010000160.1:0-6287 GCA_041479395.1 Opitutaceae bacterium | reverse complement strand
GGGCGTGTCTTCAAACCTGGATTGTCATTCTGAACGAAGTGAAGTACCGAGGCCGCAGGCCGACAGCCGGCCATCCAGCTGAACTCTGCCGGAGCCCGCTGCAACAGCTTGCTGGATGCTTCCTCCTTCGCCAAGCCTTCGGAGGACAGGTCGCCGCGCTCAGCATGACAAATTCCGGAATTATGGGATTTGAAGACACGCCTTAGTTGTTCTTGAGGACCTGAATGAAGGCATCGGGCGGAATGGAGACCCGCCCGATCTGCTTCATCTTCTTTTTGCCTTCCTTCTGTTTCTCAAGGAGTTTTTTCTTCCGCGTGATGTCGCCGCCGTAGCACTTGGCGGTCACGTCCTTGCGCATGGCGCGGACGCTTTCCCGGGCGATGATCTTGCCGCCGATCGCGGCCTGCACGGCGATCTTGAACATCTGCGGCGGAATGATGTCGGCGAGTTTCTCGCAGAGCGCGCGGCCCCGCCCCTCGGCCTTCGAGCGGTGCACGATGCTGGCGAAGGCGTCGACCGGTTCGCCGTTCACAAGGATGTCCATCCGCACGAGATCGGAGACGCGATATTCGCCCAGCTCGTAGTCCATCGAGCCATAGCCGCGGGTGATGCTCTTCAGGCGGTCGTTGAAATCGACGAGGATTTCGTTGAGCGGCAGCGTGCAGGTGAGCATGACCCGCGTGGCGTCGAGTGTGTCGGTGTGGTCGCACGCGCCCCGCTTCTCCATGATGAGATTGAGGATGTCGCCGAGGCAGGTGTTGGGCAGGTGGATCGACGCGGTGATGGTCGGCTCGTAGATCGCCTCGATGGAGACCGGATCGGGCAGTTTGATCGGGTTGTCCACCGTGAGCGTCGCGCCGCCGTGCACCTTCACCTTGTAGACGACGCTCGGATAGGTGGAAATGACGTCCACGTCGTGCTCGCGGCGAATGCGTTCCTGGATCACCTCCATGTGCAGGAGCCCGAGGAAACCGCAGCGGAAGCCGAACCCCAGCGCGACCGAGGTTTCCGGCTGGTAGACAAACGCCGAATCGTTGAGCCGGAGGCGCGCAATCGCCGCCTTGAGCTTCTCATAATCCTGCGTCTCCAGCGGATAGAGGCCGCAATACACCATCGGATGCACCTCCTTGTAGCCCGGCAGCATCGCCGTGGCCGGGCGGTTCGCATGGGTGATGGTGTCGCCGATCTTGATGTCCTCCGTCGCCTTGATGTTGCTGACGATATAGCCGACGTCACCGGCGCCGAGTTCCTCGCCGGGCTCCATCTTCGGACAGAAAACGCCGACCTCCTTCACCTCGGCCTTCTGGCCCGTGCTCATGAGCATCATCATGTCGCCGGCCCGGATCGTCCCGGAAAACACGCGCACGTGGGCGATGACGCCGCGGTAGGAATCGTACTTGGAGTCAAAGACGAGGATGCGCGTGCCCTTGTAGTCCGCCCAGCGCGGCGGCGGCACGCGCGCCACGATGGCTTCGAGGATTTCGGTGATGCCGATGCCGGCCTTGCCGCTCGCGAGGATCACCTCCTCCGCCGGAATCGTCAGGATGTCCTCAAGCTGGCGGGTGCAGAGTTCGAGATTGGCGCTCGGCAGGTCGATCTTGTTGATGATCGGGATGACGCGCAGCTTCTGCGCGAACGCCAGATGGGCGTTGGCCACGGTCTGCGCTTCGACGCCCTGCGCCGCGTCGACCAGCAACAGCGCCCCTTCGCAGGCGGCGAGGCTGCGCGAAACTTCGTAGGAGAAATCCACGTGACCCGGCGTGTCCATGAGGTTGAGCTGGTACACTTTGCCGTCCTGCGCCGGATAGTGCATCGTCACCGGATGGCTCTTGATGGTGATGCCCCGCTCCTGCTCGAGGTCCATCGAGTCGAGCATCTGGTCCTTCATCTCCCGCTGGGTGACCGTGTGAGTGTGTTCGAGCAGACGGTCGGAGAGCGTCGTCTTGCCGTGGTCGACGTGGGCGATGATGCAGAAGTTGCGTTTGAGCGATACGTCCATGTGCATGTGGCCGGGAAACCCGGCCGCCGGGCGTCGGGTGCGTGCGAACGGCGAATGTGGGGCCGCCGGCAGCCGCTTTCAAGCGGCGAAATCGGCGTACTCGGCGAAGCTCTGCACCGGCCAGTCGCGGTTCGTGCGGCGGGCCAGGCCCGCGAGCACCCCCCCCGGACCGAGTTCCCAGAATTGCGCGGCGCCGGCCGCCGCGGCCTGGCGCATGCATTCTTCCCAAAGCACCGGGGAAACGATCTGCCTGACCAGCGCGGCGCGGATGTCGTCCGGCTCGGCCACCGGCCCGCCGGTGGTGTTCGTCAGGACCGTCAGGCGCGGGCGCGCCATCGGGATTCCCGCTAGAAAGGAGGCGAAGGCGGCGCGCGCGGGTTCCATGAGACGGCTGTGGTAGGCGCCGGCGACGTTCAGCGGGATGACCTTGCGCATGCCGCGCTCCCGGGCGGCGGCGACCGCGGCCGCGATCTTGAGCTTCTCGCCCGAAATGACGATCTGGCCCGGGCAGTTGAGGTTGGCCACCTCGACATCGAATTCGCGGCAGAGCCCGGCGACCTTCTCCCGCTCTTCGCCCATGATACTCGCCATGGTTCCGCTGTTCTGTTCGCATGCCCGCTGCATGAGCCGCCCGCGCTCGGCCACGACCCGCAGGCCCGTGGCGAAATCGAAAACAGCGGCGGCGGTCAGCGCGGTGATCTCGCCGAGGCTCAGGCCGAAAGCATGCGTCACCTCCCCCAGCCTGCCCTGCTCCCGGAGGAGGGCGTGCAGCGCCATGCCGTGCACGAACAGCGCCGGCTGGCACACGCGGGTCTGCGTGAGCTCGGCTTCCGGCCCCTCGAAACAGATGCGGGCGAGATCCCAGCCGATGACACGGTTGGCTTCATCGTAGAGGGGGCGCGCGGTGGCGGAATGCTCGTACAGCGATTTGCCCATGCCCACTTTTTGGGCGCCCTGGCCGGCGAAAAGGAGTGCACGTGACATGGCGGAAAAGGGGCGGTTAAACCGTTCCGCCGGGCAAAATCCAAGCCTTAAAAGCGTTTGAGCTGCGGAAAGTACTTTTTGTCTTCGGCAAGATTGGGCGGCGGGTTGCGCTCGGCGGGCTGGTTCGAATCCTTCGGCGGCGCGGATGACACCGCCGGGGCGGGAGGCGGCAGATTGGCCGGGCGCGGCGCGGCCGGGGTGAGGTCCAGCGGGAGCGGATCAAGCTTCAAGGCCTCCAGGAATGGATTGGGTGCGCCGGGCGGCATGGACGTTTGGCCAAATGCGACGGCGGACGCCCGGGTGCCCGGCGACAGCAGGTCCGCGGTGGCAGCTTGCGCGGTGGCGTCGAGGCCGAGCAACGCCAGGTCGCGCGGGGCGATCCATTGTTTTAAGAACCCATCCAATGCCCCGACGTCCATCTCCTTGACCGCTCGCGATTCTTTTCCCGGCGAAGAAGTTTCAGACTGCCCCTCGCCCGGCGGTTCCTGGGCGAGGTACAGTTTGAGCAAATAGGCAGGGTCAGACGAATCCACGGCGATCGTTTTGTTTTCCCCTGGAGCTTTCGCGCCTGCGCCTTGATTTGGCCGGGTGCGGGCCTGAAGTTCCATGGCCTCCAGCAGCCAATTGGAATTGGCCGGCTTCCTGCCCGCCTGCGAATTCGGCCAGGAGGCCGATGGCGCCGCGGTCGGCGCGGCCTCGCCCTGGGCCGGGCTGAATCCGGGCACCGCAACTCTCGGCCCAGCGGGCGCCGCCGGGAATTCGGAACTGTTCCCTCGCTTGATGGCTTTCAGGTCGACCTTCACGTCCTCCAGTGGCGAGGGCGCAGGTTCTTCCGCTCCTGTGAGCCAGGCGGCGGTCACGATCAGCGCACCCGCCAGCACCGGGGCCAGCCGCGTCCCTCTGCGCCAGCCGGACGGGCATGAAGCGAAGGCGGGCATGCGTCACCTCAGGCGGCCGCCGGACTTCGTCCGTGCGGCGGCACCTCACTGTTTGATGAAGATCCCCTTGAGGTTCATTTCGAGGGCTTGCGGATTCGGCGAGAACCGCAGGCCGTCCGCCTTGCTGATCTTGGCGGCCTTGATCAGCCGGTAGAGATCCTTGTTGAAGGACTGCGAGCCGGCCTCGTCGCCGATTTCGAGCAGCTGCTGGATTTTGTCGAACTGGCCCTCGAGAAGAAGATTCCGCACGGTGGCGTCGGCCACGAGAATTTCGAACGCCGCATACCGGCCGCCGCCCTCCAGCGCCGGGATCAGCCGCTGGCAGATGAAGCCCCGCAGGGAGCCGGCGACCTGCCGCCGCGCCTGGATGATCTGATCCGGGGGGAAGAATTCGAAGAGGCGCGTGAGCGACTGAGCGACGGTGGCGGCGTGCATGGTCGAGAACACGAGGTGGCCCGTTTCGGCGGCGGAGATGGCCGTCTCGAACGTCTCCTTGTCGCGCATTTCGCCGATGAGGATGATGTCGGGGTTCTGGCGCAGCACCGCCCGGACCGCCAGCGGGAAGTCGGGCACATCGATGCCGACTTCGCGCTGCTCAAAGACCGACTTGTCGTCGGTGAACGTGTATTCGATCGGATCCTCAATGGTGACGATGTGCCGGTCGAGGTTCTGGTTGATCCAGTTCAGCATGGCCGCCATCGTGGAGCTCTTGCCCGCGCCGGTCGCGCCGCAGTTGAGCAGGATGCCGTCCTTGGATTGCGCCAACCGGATGAGCGGCGCCGAATCGAGATTGAGTTCCTCAAAGGTCGGCGCACGGCTCTTGATATAGCGGAACACCACGCTGACCGTGCCGCGCTGGTGAAAGGCGTTCACCCGGAAGCGGCCGATGTCCTCCGCCGAGTAGGCGTAGTCCACCTGGCCGTCGCGCTCCCACATGGCGTGGAAGTTCCGCGGGAGGGAGGCATCCACGAAGCCCTCGACGATTTCTCCGGGGATGGTATCCATGTCGACCGGCTTGAGCCGGCCGCTGATCCGAATGTAAGCGGGCTTGTTCGACTTGATGACAATGTCGCTCGCATTGTTCTCCACCGCGAGCTTGAGGACTTCACGAAACAGTTCTACAGGGTCCATGGCGGGTCCAGTTGGGAACATGGGATGAAAAAAGAATGTGCTTTTTCTAGCCGGGTCTGCTTTGGTCAGCAAGGCTACATTCCAACATCTTATCCTAATTAAATATGAAGTTGCGCCCGCTTTCCGGCACCCTGACTGCGCTGGTGACCCCGTTTCGAGGGCCGCAGGTCGCCTATGACGACCTGCGCTCGCTGGTCGATTTCCAAGTAAAAGCCGGCATCGACGGGCTGGTGCCGGCCGGCTCGACGGGCGAATCCGCCACCCTGTCGCACGAGGAGCACATGGACGTGGTCCGCTGTGTGGTCGAAGCGGCGCGGGGGCGCGTCCCCGTCGTCGCCGGCACGGGCTCCAATTCCACGCGCGAAGCGGTCGCACTCACCCGGGCGGCGCATGAAGCCGGAGCTGACGCCATGCTGGTCGTGGCGCCCTATTACAACCGGCCGACCCAGGAGGGCCTCTTTCGCCATTTCTCCGAGGTGGCCGGAGCCACCGACCGGCCGATCGTCCTGTATTCCATTCCCGGCCGTTGCGGCGTGGAGATCGGCGTGCCGGTGGTGGCGCGGCTGCGGGCTAAGTTCCCGCATGTGTGCTACATCAAGGAATCCGGCGGCTCGGTCGATCGCGTCGATCAGCTCAAGCAGGCGCTCGGCGATGACCTCACGGTCATCTGCGGTGACGATTCCCTCACCCTGCCATTCATGGCGGTCGGCGCCGCCGGCGTCATCAGCGTCGCCTCCAACCTGCTGCCGCGCGAGATCGTGAAACTCACCCACCTGGCGCTGGCCGGCGATTACCGCCAGGCCGGCCGGCTCCATCGCCGGCTCTATCCGTTGTTCAAGGCGCTGTTCATTGAGACCAACCCCGTGCCCATCAAGGCGGCGCTCGCCGACGCGGGGCGCATCGCTTCGCCCGCGGTCCGCCTGCCGCTCTGTGAAATGGCCGCGGCCAATTTCGCGTCGCTCCAGCAGGCCCTGGCCCTCGCCGCCAAGTAGCCGCCCCACCCATGTCGCTCTCCATCCTTCTTCACGGTTCCCGCGGCCGCATGGGCCAGGCGGTCGCCGCCGCGGCCGGCGGCATGGGATTGCGGATTGGCGCCGCGGTTGATGCCGGCGACAATCCCGCGGCCGTCATCGCCGGTTGTGATGTGATCGTCGATTTCAGCGCGCCCACCGCCACCGCCGCGTTGCTGCAGCTCGCCGTCGACCGCCGCAAGCCCGTCGTCATCGGCACCACCG
>JBGOXZ010000159.1:0-6356 GCA_041479395.1 Opitutaceae bacterium | reverse complement strand
TTGAAAAACGCCTCGCGCAGTTGCGCGACCTCGGCCTCGAGGCGGACATCATCCTTTTTCACCCGTATGACAAGGGCCACTGGGGCTTCGACCGCATGGATGCGGCCAGCGACGATCGCTACCTGCGCTACGTCGTCGCGCGCCTCGCCGCCTTCCGCAACGTCTGGTGGTCGCTCGCCAACGAGTTCGATTTCATGAAGGAGAAAAAATCGGCCGACTGGGACCGGTTTTTCCAGATCGTCCAGGCGTCGGACCCGTACCAGCACCTGCGCTCGATCCACAACGGTTCGGTGCTCTACAACGCTGCGCAGCCGTGGGTCACCCACGCCAGCATCCAGAACGGCGCCGCGGTCGAGGACCCCGAGCGCGCGGTGCTTTTCCGCGACGTGTACCGCAAGCCGGTCGTGTTCGACGAGGTGAAGTACGAGGGCGACATCCCGCGCCGCTGGGGCAACCTCTCCGCCGAGGAGCTGGTGCTGCGTTTCTGGAGCGGCCTCGTCGCTGGGACCTACGTCGGCCACGGCGAAACCTATCTCGACCCGCAGGACATCCTCTGGTGGTCGAAGGGCGGCGTACTGCACGGGCAGAGCCCCGCGCGCCTCGCGTTTCTGCGCCAGATTCTGGAGACCGCGCCCGCCGACGGCCTCGAGCCGATCGACAAGTGGCAGGACGCGCACACCGCCGGCCAAGCGGGCGAATACTACCTGATCTACTTCGGCCGCGCAGCGCCGACGACGTGGCCCTTCGCGCTCTACAAGGACGGCCTGCGCGACGGCCTCGCGTTTCGCGTCGAGATCCTCGACACATGGAACATGACCATCACGCCCGTGCCCGACGAATTCGTGACACAGAAGCGCGACGCCTACACCTTCGAGGATAAAGACCGCCGCGCAGTCGCCCTTCCCGGCCGGCCATACCTCGCGCTGCGCGTGCAACGGGTGCGGTGAACCCGCCGCCTCACCGGCACCGTGCAAAGCTTCACCTACCGCTTCTCGTCCGTCGTGCCGCCCAGCAAATCGCGAAAGGCCGGTCCGAGGCCGGCGGCGTTTCTGATCGTCGCCGGCACCTTCGGGCCGTTGTTCTCCCACGTGTTGCCCGGCCCGTTGGCGTTGGTGAGGAATCGCTCCGCCGGGCACCAGTTGTCGCGCACCGTGGTGAACGACGAGCCCTCGTCGAGGTAGAGGTAAAACCAGAGGCGATCCAACGGGTCAGGCTTGGGGGTTGGAGGCTGACGGAGGCGGGATGCCCGCAGGAATCCCGGGCGATGGCGCGCCAGCTGAGACTGGAGTCGGAAGGCGGGTGAAGTCCGGGTTGTGACGCACATTTTTCAGACCGGGCAGTTCAGGGAAGCTCGCCGCATGAACGATGATTCAAGGCCAATCCGAGGACGGCACGTCTCCGCCGCTCGTGCCCGACGGGCTGCCTCAGAGGCCAGAAGGAGTGGCGCTGCGGCCGAGCCAGTCAAGAACCAAGACCTGACGTCTTCAGCCTTGATTACGACGAGGTCGCGAACATCAACTGGTATGCGCTGCGGCTCGGATTTGCCGGCGACCGGTTGCAGGTCAGCGTCACCGAGCGAACCGACCGCGGCCGCCATCCGCTCCTGCTGCAAGGCCGGCGGGGGCGCCGGTGAGGACGAAGGATGCCGCCGCCAGCGGGGCGCATCGTCAGCGGTACAACGCGGTGACCGGAGTGGCGGTGAGGACGTTGTACTGGCGCATGGCCAGGCGCCACCAGGCGGCCAGCGCGCCCGCCGGCAGGCGCCACAACCCGCGGTGCAGCCAGATCAGCGAATCCGCATCGAGCAGCAGCGCCATCTTCTCCTTGCCCGTCAGTCCCGCCGGGCCCTCGGCGAGCAGCCGCTGCCGCAGGTGCAGAAAATACTCGCGCGACTCCTCGCTGGGCCGCCGCTGCCGCAGGAGCGAGACATGCACGGCGTTGACATAGGGATCGAGCACGGCCTGGAGCAGCCCGTAATCGTCGCGCAACGGCTCGATGGGCCGGAGATGTTTGTAGCACTCGGCGAGATTCTGGCGCAGGCGCTTCAGCTCGTACGACGGACGCGACTCCTCCGGGGTGAGAAAGAGGCCGAGCCGTTGGGCGCCGCGACCAAAGTTCACCTTGCTCAGAAAGATCGAGAGCGGGATGGAGAAGGCGAGACCCAGGAGCACCGGGCTCAACCACCAGAAGAACGGCGGGAGGAGAATGTAGGCCGAAACGCCCCACACCAGGCCGATCGCCGTCTGCCCGGCATGGGTGAGGATGGCCTCGCGCCAGTCCGTGTCGTCCTCGCCGGGACCCCGCCGCTGCGTGATCCACGACACGCCCTGTCCCAGCAGCGTGAAGAGCACGAATTTGCTGTTGAAGACCATGTTGATCGGCGCGACCAGCACCGAGACCGCCGTTTCCAGCAGCGCGCTGGCCACCAGGCGCGGCGGCCCGCCGAACGCCGCCGTAAACTCGGAGTCGCGCAGGGCGACGATCACACTGAGCGCCTTGGGCAGGAAGAGCAGCAGCATGGTGAAGGCGAACAGGGTGAGCGCTTCCGGCACCTCGACGATGTAGCCAAAGACGGAGGTGTAGGATTCGGGCAGCGTCGGAAAGCCGCCGCTGGTCACCACGCCGAGGACGTTGATGCTGCTCAGGAGGAGGAACAGCAGCCACAACGGCGAGGCCACGTAGCCCATGATGCCCATAAGCAGGTGCACGCGGTTCATCGGGCGGAAGCCGCGGGCGAACAGCAGCCAGTTGTGCTGCATGTTGCCCTGGCACCAGCGGCGGTCGCGCTTGGCGCTGTCGATCAGCGTGGGCGGACCCTCCTCATAGCTGCCCTCGATTTCGGGAGCGATCCACACCTGCCAGCCGGCCTTGCGCATGAGGGCGGCCTCGACAAAGTCGTGGCTGAGGATGCGGCCCCCGAAGGGTTCGCGCCCGGGCAGGTCGGGCAGGCAGCAATACTCCATGAACGGCTGCACGCGGATGATTGCGTTGTGACCCCAGTAGTTGCCGTCGTGCTGCTGCCAGTAGTTGAGGCCGGCGAGGTACAGCGGGCTGTAGAGGCGGTTGGCGAACTGCTGCAGGCGCGCGTAGAGCGTCCGGCCGTTCACGATGCGCGGTGTGGTCTGGATGATGCCCACCGCCGGGTTCTTCTCCATGAGCGCGACCAGCCGCACGAGGGCCTGGCCGGTCATGAGGCTGTCGGCGTCCAGCACGACCGTGTAGCGGTAGTTCCGGCCCCAGCGGCGGAGGAAGTCGGCCACGTTGCCGCTCTTGCGGTTGATGGCCTGGCGACGCTTGCGATAGAAAATCTTGCCGAAGCCCCCGACCTGCTTGCACAGCTCGACCCAGGCGACCTCCTCCTGGATCCACTGGTTGGACAGATTGGAATCGCTGAGGATGAAGAAGTCGAAATGCCCGAGCTGGCGCGCCTCCTGCACCGAGCGGTAGATGACGCGCAACCCCTCAAAGACCCGGCTGACGTCCTCGTTCGCGACGGGCAGGATCACCGCGGTGCCGGCCAGGGATTGATCCTTGGCCTCCGCCCAGTCGACGGTGTTGACGATGCGGCACGAACCGCCGCCGCGGTTCATGATGAAGAAACCGATCAGCGCCATGCAGAAACCGGTGGCGATGTGGGCGAAGAGAATCACGAAGAGGACGAGCAGCGCAATTTCGATGCCGTCCAGCCCGCCCCGCCAGAGCAGGTCGGCCATGAACCAAGTGGCCAAGCTCGTCAGCACAAAGATGCTCGAGAAAAACGTCATGCGCCGGCGCGCGATGCGCCGTGGATCGAGCCGGTCGGTGGAGAAGGTCTGCATGCGAGCGAAGCGGCGCGTCACCGCGTGACATAGAAGATGCCGGCCAGGGCAGCCACGAACAGGGCCCAGAGCGCGAGCGCGCGCAGCACGGGCCATTTCTCGAAGCGCTCGATGGTTTCACCCGCCGCCTCGGTGATGGGGCCGAGGTCGATGGGCCGCGGCACCATGCTCGATACGGCGAGGTCGGGCCCGGCCTCGATGGAGCTCTGCTGCATGGTGCGGGCGAATTCCGGCGGGATGTGCTCCCCGTCGAGAAACGCATACGGGTTCTTCTCGGCCCCGTCTGTGAGCAGCAGCGCCAGCCGGCCGGTGACGGCGATGCGATCGTGCGGCAGATCCTTCTCCCCCAGCACCTCGCTAAACCAGGCGTCCATCATGCGCTCCGCCTCCTCGGCGGCGAGCGTGGTGGGATCGAGCGTGGGATCCGCCTCGTGGCGTCGCGCGGCGCGCTCCAGGATGCGCAGGATGAGCCGGCTCTGGTGCAGGCGGTTGTGAATGCGGTGCGCCCGCAGGTAGTCCTCCACGCGCACATAGGCGGCATTCCATGCCTCGAGCGTGCCCGTCCGGGGCTGGAAGGTGGACAGGGCCCCGCTTACGGTATCCAGAGATAACTCCATGTCTCGGTGAGTACATGCGGCGTCTTCCGGAGGAAGCAACGCAGTTCCACCACCCGACCGGAGCCGTCCGGCTGCAGCGCGAAGGTCACGCGCCAGGTGCCGTTGTTGGGGTTTTTTTGGATGGTCACCGTGTCCGGCATGAGCGCGGCGCCCTCCCCGACGGTCACGACCGGCGCGATGGCGGGATCGGGCGGTTGCGCGTTCAGATACGGGCCGTCAAAGTCGATGAGGACGCGCGTCAACTCCGGGTGCTTCTGCACGGCGGAGAGTCGCGTCGCGGCAGTGTAACCGGCGGGCGGCCGCTTCGCGCCGTCGAGGTACCAGTGCAGGTTGTATTCGAATTCGAGGGGTGCGTCCATCGGCGGCAGGTTGGCCGGCACCCAGAAGGCCACGATGTTGTCGCTGGTTTCGTCGGGCGTGGGCAGCTCCACCAGCCGGACCGCGCCCGCGCCCCACGCCCCCACCGGCTCCACCCAGGCGCTCGGGCGCAGGTGGTAGTGCGCCTCGAGACCCTGGTAGTGCTCGAAGTCGCGGTCGCGCTGGAGCAGGCCGAAGCCCCGGAGGTTCTCGTCGGCAAACGCCGCCACGCGCGGCTGGGCGGGATTGACGAGCGGCCGCCAGAGCCATTCGCCGCTGCCGCGCTGCAGCAGGAGGCCGTCGGAGTCGTGCACCTCGGGGCGAAAATCACCATGCGTGGTCCGCGAGTTCTCGCCGTGCCAGAACATGCTGGTCAGCGGGGCGAGGCCGATCGCCGTCACCTCGCTGCGCCGGTACACCGCGGCCCGCACGCGCACGACGGTCGCGTTGCCGGGCACGATCTCGAACCGGTAGGCGCCCGCCACGCTCGGGCTGTCCATCAGCGCGTACACCACGAGCTCCCGGGCGTCCGCCGCGGGCTTCCGCACCCAGAACTCCTCGAAGACGGGAAACTCCTCGCCGCCGGGTTCGCCGGTGTTGATCGTGAGGCCGCGGGCGGAGAGTCCGTAGAAAGCCCGGCGGCACAGCAGGCGGAAGTAGCTGGCGCCCAAAAACGCGCCGAGTTCATCGCTGGGTTTGTTCAGGTCGTAGAGGATGCGGAAGCCCGCGAATCCCATCGTGTCCGGGATGCGCCCGGGCAGATCGAGGTGGCCGTAGATGAACAGGTCGCGGTCAAACTCGATGTCGCGGGGTCTGCGGCCATCCAGTTCGTGCAGCTGCACGGGATGGTTGAAGATGAAGCCCGGATGAAAGAACTGGAGCTGGAACGGCAGCCGCTCGTTGCGCCACCAGGTGCGGTCCGAATTGAAACAGATCCGCCGGTGTTCGTCGTAGCTGAGGTCGAGCAGAAACGGCGGCACCGGGCTCGGGCGGGGATGATACGGCTGCGCGGCGAGCCGCTTGGCGTGGAAGCGCAGGGTTTCGAAATCGAAGGGTTCGTCCTGCGCCCGGACTCCGGGAACGCCGGACAGGACCGCCGCCAAGAGCAGCCAGACCGGAAGGATCTTCATGCGAGAAAATAGTTGCGCTGTTTCTCCGAGATGGGCAGGCCGGCGCGTTCCATCACCGCGAGGAAGTCCTCCCAGGCCGCCCGCTTCGCGCGATTCTCCGCCACCGGGCCGTCCGCCTCCTTCCGCAGGAGATAGCTCGGGTGATAGGTCACGCGCAGCGGTTTGCCCTGGTAATCGTGCCAGCGGCCGCGCACCTCGCCCAGCGTCTTGAAACTGTGGTGGCCGAGCAGGCCGCGGGCCGCCGTGGCGCCGAGCGCCACGAGAAGCAGCGGATCGACCACCGCGATCTGCGCGGTGATGAACGAAAGACCGAACGCCATCTCTTCGAGGGTGGGCTCGCGGTTGCCGGATTGCGTGCCGTCGGGCCGCGGCGGCAGTTCCGGCCGCCAGTTCATGATGTTGCCAATGTAAACCTCCCTGCGCTCCAGACCCAT
>JBGOXZ010000158.1:0-6404 GCA_041479395.1 Opitutaceae bacterium | reverse complement strand
GGCGGTGAACCCCGCCCCCAGCATGTTCTCCCAGAAATTGAGGGCCGACGGCGCGCGCCGCCGGAGCGTGTTGACGATGAGTTCCCAGAGCAGATCGGGCCGCCGCATCGCCCCGTACGGCACCCACCAGAACAGCGACGCGAAGAACCACCAGCGCGGCATGGTGCGGACCGGCAGGCCGCGGAACTCGCCGCCCCCGCCCCACAACGAATACAGCCGCAGCGTGAGTCCGCGCGCCTGCATTGCCGCGACATCGCGCTGCAGGAACGCCTCGGATGCCTTCGGAAAGGTCGTGAAGAGATAGGCGACAGTGATCGGTTGCTCAGCCAATTCGTCCGAGCATGCAAACCGCCCCGTGCCGTGCAACGCTGCGCTGCAGGTGCCGCCTCCGCTCCCCTCCCCCCAGGCCCGCGCGGCGCGACCCGTTCCCCGTCTTGTCCCCCCGCAGAACTTGTCAACCAATAGTTGACAAGTTCCAGGGGAAAGGACCTCAACTCCACGACGCCGTGGAGGAGCGCGCGGCCGCGCCGCCCCTGTGCTCGCGATTGCCTTTGCCTGCCGATCGCGCAAGGCTGCGTGCATGTCGGTCTCCCCGGAAAACGCCGGCGGGCGCGCCTCCGCCCGGGCCCGCTGGCACATTGACCGCCGCGATTTCTTGAAAGCGTCGGCCGCCGCGCTCTTCGGCCTGGCCATCGGCGATCGCCGGCTCGTGGCGGCGAATGAATCGCGCCGCGCCGGCTTCCGCTTCGGCCTCCTCACCGACCCGCACTACGCCGACGCCGATCCCAAGGGCACCCGCTTTTATCGCGAGTCGATCGGCAAGATGCGCGAGGCCGTGGACCGGCTGCGTGCGGAGCGCGTGGAGTTTCTGGCGGAACTGGGCGACATCAAGGACATGGCTCCCGGCGAGCCGGATGCGCGCACCCTGTCCCACCTCGCCGCCATCGAGCGGGAATTCCAGCGCTTCGGCGGGCCCGCTTACCACGTGCTGGGCAACCACGACATGGACAACCTGTCCAAGCCTCAGGTGCTGGCGAACATCACCAACACCGGCATCGCGACGGGCCGCAGCTACTACGTCTTCAGCCACGGCGGCGTCCGCTTCATCACCGTCGACACCAATTTCATGCATGACGGCCGGGACTACGATCACGGCAACTTTGATTGGCGCGATATCCACCTGCCTCCGCCAGAACTGGACTGGCTCCGCGGCGAGCTGACGGCCGCGACCGAGCCGGTCATCATCTTCGGACACCAGCGGTTCGACGGCGACGGCGAGGTGCAGGTGGTCAACCGCGTGCAGGTGCGCGCGGTCCTCGAAAGCTCGGGCAAGGTGCTGGCCGTCTTCCAAGGACACGACCACAAGGGCGCGTACTCCCTCATCAACGGAATCCACTATTACACGCTCAAGGCCATCGTCGAGGGTTCGGGGCTGGAGAACAACGCGTACGCCGCGGTCGACGTGCACCCGGATCTGAATCTCACCATCACCGGTTACCGCCGCGCGGTGAGCATGGAACTGGCCCACCGCGCCACGTCCGCCGCCACCTAGCGCTACCTGGTACGCAGCCAAATTCGTAAGAATTTGGATCGGAATCGCGCAGCCGGTGCTGCTTGCAGGATCGGCAGCGGTCGCCGGCAGTTGGTAGAGGCGATCCGAAAACCCTGCTGCGCCGTCCGGTGGAGGGCGCTGCTCCGCCAGCGCCGCTCGGACATTTGGCGGCGGCAGAGCGCCGCCCTCCAAATCCTGACGGTTTTCGGATTATCGCTGATCACCCGCGCAGCATCCGCCGGAATTCCGGCTCGTCGATGACGGGCACGCCGAGCGACCGGGCCTTCTCGAGCTTCGAGCCGGCCTCCTCGCCGGCGAGCACATAGCTCGTCTTCCGGCTGACGCTGCCGCTCACCTTGCCACCCGCCGCCTCGATCATTTCCGTGGCCTGTTCGCGGGTCAGCTTGGGCAGCGTGCCAGTCAGCACGAAGACCTTGCCCGCCAGCCCCGCCTTGTCGGAGGCCGCCGGGCGTGCCGGCGCGGCGGGGTCGGCGCCGAGCCGCAGCAGTTCGCTCACCAGCGCGCGGTTCCGCGGCTCGTTGAAGTGAGCGATGATCGCATCAGCCATGATGTCGCCGATGCCCTCGACGCTGAGCAGTTCCTCGCGCTTGGCCGCGGCCAGCGCCTCGAGGCTGCCGAACTTCAGCGCAAGGTCCTTGGCGGCCGCCACACCGACGTGCGTGATGCCGAGCCCGTTGATGAAGCGCCACAGCTCGGCGCGCTTGCTCGCCGCGATGGCCGCGACCAGATTGTCGGTCGATTTCTCGACGCTCTTTCCGAGCGTCAGGAGATCGTCCCGCTGCAGGCGGTAGATGTCGGCGATGCTCTTGACCCAGCCCTTTTCGACCAGGGTGTCGACCATGGCCTCGCCGAGCCCCTCGATGTCGACGCCCCCCTTCGATGCGAAATGCTGCACGCGCCGCCGCACCTGCGCCGGGCAGTTGTGGTTGGGGCAACGCAGGGCCACCTCGCCCTCGACCTGGACAACGCGGGCGCCGCACACCGGGCATTTGCCGGGGAAAACGTAGGGCACGGCGTCCTTCGGCCGGCGTTCCGTGTTCACACCCACGACGGCCGGGATGACCTCGCCGGCTTTTTCCACGTGAACGTAATCGCCCACGCGGATGTCCTTGCGGGCGATCTCATCCTTGTTGTGCAGCGTGGCGCGCGACACCGTGGTGCCCGCCAGCACCACCGGTTCGAGTTCCGCCACGGGCGTGAGCACGCCGGTGCGGCCCACCTGCACCGTGATATTGACCAAGCGAGTTTCCGCGCGCTCGGCCGCGAACTTGTAGGCGATGGCCCAGCGCGGCGCCTTCGAAGTGCTGCCGGCCTCGCGCTGCTGTGCGAACGAGTCGAGCTTTATCACCGCGCCGTCCGTGCCGTAGGCGAAGCTGTGCCGCAGCTTGTCGAGCTCCTGCACCGCCGCCCACGTTTCGTCGATGCCGCGGGTGGTCCAGAATCTCTCGACCGTGGGCAGGCCCCATGCGCGCACCAGTCCGTGAAATCCGCCCTGCGTCTCCGCCGCCGCCGGCTCGCAGAAGCCGACGCCGTAGAGGACGATCTCGAGCTTGCGCCGGGCGACCTCGCGCGTGTCGAGCTGCTTGATCGTGCCCGCGGTGAGGTTGCGCGGGTTGGCGAACAGCGCCTCGCCGGCCTCCTCGCGCTCGTGATTGATGCGTTCGAACTCGGCCAGCGTCATGTAGATCTCGCCGCGGATCTCGATAGCGTCGGGCACCGCTGCCAATCTGGCATTCGCACCCTTGGGCTTGGGCCCCTTCAGCGCCCGCGGGAGCGTCCGGACGGTCAGCGCATTGGCCGTGATGTCGTCACCCTCGAAACCGCTGCCGCGCGTGGCGGCACGAACGAGCGCGCCCTTTTCATAAGTCAAGCTGACGGCCATGCCGTCGATCTTCGGCTCGACCACGTAGCCGAGGTCCTCGCGGCCGAACAGCTTGACGAGCCGCTGGTGGAAGGCACGCAGTTCCTCCTCGGAATAGGTGTTGTCGAGGCTCTGCATCGGCTGCCGATGCCGGTAGGCGGCAAAGCCCTCGAGCCGGTCGTCGCCGACGCGCGCCGTGGGGGAATCGGCCGCCTTGAACTGGGGGAACTGCGCCTCGAGATCGGCGAGCTCGCGCTTCAGGCGGTCATACGCGAAGTCCGTGATCTCCGGTTTCGCCTGCCGGTAATACAACACGTCGTGCCGCGCCACTTGGGCGCGCAGTTCGGCGATGCGTTGCCTGGCCTCGGCGGGCGTCATTCCGGTGGATTAGGTCGCGACTCCGACGAAATTTCAACACACGGATGAGAATGGCGCCTAGTAATACTTAGTTAAGTAAATGGTTGCCCTTGTCGATGCTTTTTCGCACGCTGCCGGCATGACCGAGAAGCAACTGTCGGGAATGCGTGGGCGGCTCGATCGATTTTTGCGTGATCTGGTCGAGCCGATGGGTCGGAGCGAGCGTCGGCACTGGGCGCAAGTCTACATCCAGGGCCTGCTGTTGGACGGGCAGCGCAAATCGGTGCAGCCGATGGCGGAGCGGATCGCCGGAGCGGATGAACAGGCGCTTAACCAGTTCCTCAATCAAAGTCCATGGGAAGTGACGGAGGTCCAGCGGCGGCTGGCTCGCCGACTGGCCGACGACGGCGCGGATCCCGTCTACTGGGTCATCGACGAGACGTCGTTCCCGAAGGCCGGGGCGCATTCCGTGGGAGTGGCCCGGCAATACTGCGGGGCGCTGGGCAAGCTCGCCAACTGCCAGGTGGCGGTGAGCCTGCACTGGAGCCAAGGCGAGATGAGTTATCCGAGCAGCTGGCGATTGTTTTTGCCGGAGGACTGGATCAAGGACCCGGCGCGGCGGCAGGAGGCGCGCATTCCCGCGGAAGTGGTCTATCGCACCAAACAAGCGTTGGCCTTGGAACTGATCGACCAAGCGCGGGCTTGGTCGCTGCCGGCTGGCCTCGTCCTGGCCGACTCCGCCTACGGCAACGATTTTGCCTTTCGCGAAGCTCTGCGCGATCGAGAGTTGGGCTATGCCGTCGCGGTCGAGCCGAATACCGTAGTCTGGCTGGAGGATCCGCAGATGCCTCTGCCGGCACCGAGGGGCAAGCGGGGACGGCCACGTCGTCATCCTCGCCTGGCCGATTTGCCCCCGGTCCTTTCGCTGCTCGCGGTGGCGCAAAAGTTGCCGCCCTCGGCTTGGCGCACAGTAACTTGGCGTGCCGGAACCAAAGGACCCCAGACCTCCCGCTTCGCCCTGGTCAAGGCTTGGGCCGCGCACGGCTGGAGGAAGTCGGAGCACCCGCCGCGCACCCCGGAATGGCTGCTTATCCAGTGGCCGAAGGATGCGGCCCAGCCTGGCGACTACTGGATGCTGTGGAATCCGGCGAGCGCGTCCGCCCCTTCCCTGCGTGCGGCGATTCACGCCGCTCGCGGTCGATGGAAGATCGAACAAGATTACCGCGAACTCAAAGACGAACTCGGCCTCGATCACTTCGAAGGGCGCGGATGGCTTGGCTGGCACCATCACATTACGCTCGTCTCGCTCGCCTTCTGCTTCCTGCGCAGTGAGCAAGCGCGCGCTAAAAAAAACTTCTGGTGCGAGCCTGCCGCTGATGCGACGCCTCCTCCAGGCGGCGCTGCTCCGCATGGTCGGCCGATGTCCGTGGTGTCTGACGCGGTTCGATGACACGTCCTAAACTTAACTAAGTATTACTAGGAGGGCGACTCCCAAGCTCAAACTGGCGGCGCAAGCCCGGCCGTGCGGGCCTTTCTCCCTGGATTCTTCGCTCCGCTTGATTTCTTGATGGATGGCCGCGCGCTCGGGATTCTCCGGTCGAACCCAGCCTCACCGCACGATTTCATCTGCTGCGATATGCGAAATAGACGGCGAGCACAGTGAGGCCCAGCAGGGCGAGAGCTCCGAAGAAATAGAGGAAGCAACCGCGCTTTACCTCCTGCTGGAGGGATTGCGGATTGCTGCGATACTGGCCGAGCAGGGCCTCGGCGTCGGTCATGGCGGATTGGGGCGCTGCCGGCGTCGACAAATTGGGCGCCGCCGGCGGAACCTCGCCAGTACGGGCCCTCTCCGCGGCGATCTGACGCTCAAGCCACGCGGCGTGTTCGTCGAGCAAGGCCTTCTGGCGTAACAATTCCTGCAGACGGTCGGACATGCCGCCGAAAGGCTAGCGGCTCGCGGACTGAAATCACGCCGAAAACCCTGCGAAAAAAAACGCGCAGCCACCGGGCTGCGCGTGCAGAGGTGAAAGGGAGGGGCGCCTCAGGCGCTGACGGTCTCGACGCTGACGCGGCGGTGGGCCTTGTCGTACTTTACGAAGCCGTCTTTGAGGGCGAAGAGCGTAAAATCGCGGCCCAGGCCGACATTCCTGCCGGGGTGCAGCTTGGTCCCGCGCTGCCGGACGATGATGTTGCCGGCGATGACGGACTGGTTGCCGAATTTTTTCAAACCAAGGCGCTTGGAATGGCTGTCGCGCCCGTTGAAAGTGGTGGATTGGCCCTTCTTGTGTGCCATGACGACAGGTCTCCTTATGCCTTGATGGATTCGATCTTAATCACCGACAACTCCTGCCGGTGGCCGCGCTTGCGCTCGTAGCCCTTGCGCTTCTTCTTTTTAAAGACGATCACCTTTTTCCCACGTTTGTTCTCCAGCACCTTGGCGGTGACGCTGGCGCCGGAAAGCAAAGGAGTTCCGACCCGGAACGAGTCGCCTTCACCCGCGGCGAGGACTTCCTTGATCTCAATGGTCGCGCCCGCTTCCGTCTTCGGATAGCGGTTGACGATCAGGATGTCACCCTCGGACACGGAGAACTGCTGGCCCTGGGTCTTGATGGT
>JBGOXZ010000157.1:0-6416 GCA_041479395.1 Opitutaceae bacterium | reverse complement strand
GCGTTGCGCCTGGTGCGCGCGGACAAGGGCCTGATGGTGTGGGTCGACCTCGACAATCCCACGGACGAGGAGACCAGGCAGATCCTGGAAGGCGTCTTCCAATTCCACCCGCTCGCCATTGAGGACTGCGTGACGCCCAGTTCCCTGCCCAAGGTGGAGGACTACGACGATTACCTCTTCATGGTGATGCACGCGGTGGATTTCAAACGCGCCGAGAAATTCCACGCCATGGAACTCGATCTCTTTCTGGGCAAGGACTACCTCGTCACCTTCCACCGCGCGCCCCTGCGCTCGGTGCAGACCCTGATTGACCGCTGCGCCAAGACCACCGGCATCATCGCCCGCGGCCCCGACCGTCTCGCCCATACGCTGCTTGACGTGTTGGTGGACAACTACACGCCCGCGATCGACCAGCTGCGCGCCGAACTCGAGGAGATCGAGGAGGCGGTGCTCGCCAAATCCTCGGAGAAGGCCCTGGTGAACGCGCTGCTGCAGGTGCGGGCGGACTTCTCGCGACTGCGCCAGATCATGCGGCCCCAGCGCGATGTGATCGAGCGCCTCGCTCACGGCGAGAGCAAGATGATCCGCGCCCTCATGCTTCCTTACTTCCGCGACCTGCGCGATAATCTGGCCCGGCTGGAGGACACCGTGGTGAACTACCACGACCGCTTGATGCTGGCCTTCGACATCTTCCTGAACAAAGCCGCCTTCGAGGCCAACGAGGGCATCAAGGTGCTCACCGCGCTCACCGCGCTCACCGTGCCAGCCCTGCTCGTCGGCACGTGGTACGGCATGAATTTCCGCCACATGCCCGAGCTCGATCATCCGCTCGCCTATCCCCTGATGTGGGTCATCACGCTGGTCTCCACCGCCTTGATGTGGTGGCTCCTGAAGCGGAAGAGGCTGCTGTGATGCGACCGGCAGCGCCGCCGCCTCGCTGGTCAGCTATTTGATCCTGGCCGCCTCGGCTTCGAGTTGTGCCACCAGCTCGTCCATCTGGTCGATCACCGCCTGGACCGTCGCGCGCTGCGTGAGGTCGACGCCGGCCTTCTTCAGCAGCTCCATCGGGTAGTCGCTGCCGCCGCTCTTGAGCAGGTTGAGGTAGCGCTCCGTCGCCGCCGCGCGCTCCGCCCCGGTGCCGGTGTTCATGGTCTTGTAGAGCTGGGCCGACGAGGCAAAACAGGTGGCGTACTGGTAGACGTAGTAAGGTGTGTTGTAGAAATGCGGGATGCGCGCCCACGTGTAGCGGTAAAGCTCATCTTGCGCGATGGCGTCACCGTAATAGTCATGCAGCAGCCGGCCGTAGATGTCCTTGAGCGCGTCGGCGGTGATGGGCTCGCCCCGCTCGGCCAGACGGTGCGCCTCCAGCTCGAAATTGGCAAAGAGCACCTGCGTGTAGAACGTGCCCACGATGTTGTCGACGGCGTGCTGGATGAGCACGAACCGCTCCTTGGGATCGGTGGTGCTCGCGAGCAGCTGCCTGAGCATCAGGCGTTCGTTCATCGTCGAAGCGACTTCCGCCACAAAAATGGTGCAGTTGGCGGTGACGTAGGGCTGCGCCTCAAAGGCGAGGACCGTGTGCATGGAGTGGCCGGCTTCGTGCGCGAACGTAAAGATCGCGTCCAGTGTGTCGTTGTAGTTCATCAGCATGAACGGACCGGCCCCGTAGATGGGCGCGCTGTAGGCCCCGCTGGTCTTGCCGTCGTTTTCATAAACGTCGATCCGGCCGCCCGCGAGGAGTTGCTGCATTTTCGCCTGATAGTCAGCGCCCAGCGGCGCGACCGACGCGGCCACGACCCCTTTCGCCGCCTCGTAGGGATACCGCTGGTCGACCTTGTAGATTGGAATGAAGTTGTCGTAGAGGTGATAGGTTGCCAAGCCCAGCAGCCGCTTGCGCAGGCGCAGGTAGCGCTGCAGGGGGGCGGTGCCCTGGCGGGTGGTCGTCACCAGCGTGTCCACAACCGCGGTCGGGATGTTATTGCCATCCAGCGCGCTCTCGAGCGTGCCCAGGTAGCTGCGTGCCTGGGTCAGGAACCAGTCGCGCTGGAGAATGCCGTTGTAGAGCGCCGCATAGGTGTTGGCCGTGGCGGCGTAGGTCTTCAGGTAAGTCTCGAAGGACCTCGCCCGGTCAGCCTGGTTGAAATCGGTCGCGAGGACTGCCTGATAGGCACCTGGCGTGAGGGTCACGTCCTTGCCGTCGGCCAAGGTGACCTTGGGAAACTGAATGTCCGAGGTGGATAGCTCCTGAAAGGCCGTGCGCGGCATCTCCTTGAACCGGGCGGCATAGGAAAGCAGCCGCTCACCCTTCTCATCGAGGACGTGCTTTTGCAGGCGGTAATTGTCGAGGATGGTGAAGCGGTAGATCCCGAGGTCGGGCGTCTGCGCGATCCATAGCTCCATGGTCGCCTGGGGGATGGCGAGCAGTTCCGGTGTGAACCATGCCGTGGCCGTGCCGAACCGGGCGAAGAGCGCCTGCACGCGCTGAAACCGGGCGCTGACCTCCTGATTGCGGGTGTCGATGTCACGCTGCAGCTGCGGGTAACCGTAGACCTTGTCCTGCAGCATGCCGATCTCGTCGGAGAGCCGGTAGGCGTGCAGCACGGCCTGGGGACCTTGCGCCAGCGTGCCCTTGAGCGCGGCGAACTCGTTCATCCGGGCGTCAAGCGTCTTCATGCCGTTCTCCCAGGCGTCCCAGCTCGCGAAAATGGGCGTGAAGTCCCACTTGAACTGAGCAGGGATCTCGGCGCGGTTGTGAGTCATGGGGGCGGCGGACAGGACGACGGAAGGCATAAGGATGACCGTGACAAGGGTCAGACCGGGCAGCGGGGGCAACTTTTGCATGAGGGCGAAAGATGAGGATTTCCCCTGTGGCGTCCAGTCTCCGATGGTGAATTTCCCCTGCGCGTGCCGCCGACGCGGCGCGCCCCGGCTTGACTGCGGCCCCGTTACGCTGACTGCTATCTGCCATGATTCGCGCCCTGATTTTCGATTTCGATGGACTCATCATCGATACCGAGACGCCGCTCATCGACGCCTGGGCGGCGCTGCACGAGCGCGCCGGTCGTGCCTATTCGCGTGCCGACGCCCATCGGCTGGTAGGACGGGTGGAGATCGACTTCGATCCGTGGACGGCCTTTGGACCCGCGGCCGACCGCGAGGCGCTTGAGGCCGAGCATCGCCGCCTGTCGCGCGAACTGACCGCGCGCCAGCCCATCCTGGCCGGCGTGCTCGCCTACCTGCAGGAAGCTCGTGTGCGCAGCTTGAAGCTCGGGCTGGCGTCGAACTCCAACCACGAACACGTCGACCGGCACCTCACCCGGCTCGGCCTGAATCCCTTTTTCGATCTCAACTGCTGCCGCGAAGATGTCGCCGCCGGCAAGCCTGCGCCCGACCTTTACTTCCGGGCCATTCAGCGCTTTGGCGTGGCGCCGCGCGAAGCCATCGCCTTCGAAGATTCAACCGCCGGCACCCTCGCCGCCCGGGTCGCCGGCCTGTGGACGGTCGCAGTGCCCAATCCCTCCACCCATCACCACGATTTTTCCGCCGCCCACCTCGTACTGTCGTCGCTGGCGGATACGCCCCTGGCGCAGCTGCTCGACCGCTTCGCCGCCGCCGCAAGCAGCGCCTAGACCGGTTTCCGCGCCGTCGCCGTCGCATGCAATTCCGTTCGACCTGCGCGCCGTGCGAGGCCATACCAGACGGACAGACGGATGCAGGCGATTCCCCGCTACAATGTCCTCGGCACCGGCATTTCCGCGCTCGACCTCGTCACGGCGCGCGAAGCCGTGCTGGCTGCCTTGGCTACGCGCCACAAGGGCTACGTGTGCACCGCCGACCTGCGGGTGGTGAACCTCGCGGCGGAGGATGCCGAATTCCGTGCACAGCTGAACGCCTCGTTTCTCACGACGCCCGACGGCATGCCGCTCGTGTGGCTCGGACGACGGCTGGGGCATCGTACGGTTGGCCGCGTTTACGGTCCCGACCTGATGCTGGCAATCTGCGCGGCAACGGCCACAGCCGGCCGCACGCATTATTTTTATGGCGGCGCTCCCGGCGTGGCCGAGGAATTGCGCCGACGCCTGCAGACGCGTTTCCCCGGCCTGCGCGTGGTCGGCGTCCGTTCCCCTCCGTTCCGCCCACTGACCGCCGGCGAGGAGACCTACCTCGTGGCCGAGGTGGCAGCGGCCAAACCTGACCTCTTCTGGGTGGCCCTCGGTGTGCCCGACCGTGAGCAGTTCATGACGACGTATCTCCCCAAGCTCGACACCACGCTCATGGTTGGGGTGGGCGCGGCGTTCGACCTCCTTTCCGGTCGCGTGCGGCAGGCGCCGCGATGGATTCAGCGCGGCGGCTTCGAATGGCTCTTCCGGCTTTGCGTCGAACCGCGCCGCCTCGCTCCGCGCTATCTCCGCCACCTGCCGCTCTTCGCGCTGCGCGCGGCAGCCCAGCTCACCGGCTTGAAGAAATATGAGCCGTCGGATCGGACCGATAGGAAGTGATGAGTTCTGCTGGTCGGCAGCCGGGCTCAAGCAATTGTAGGAGCGAGCTTGCTCGCGACAGCAGAGGAGAAATCGCCTGCAAGCAGGCTCCTACATCGCTGACCGAACGGTTTCAGAGGCTTCGGGCGAATCCATGGCTTTGTTGCATGAACTCGGTCCAGTCGCGGCATCCGTCGCTAAAACAACTCGCCCTGCCGAATGGCGTCCCGCTTGTCCGGGTTAAGCGTGCTCATGGCCAGCAGCCAGGCGATCGACTTGTCCGCCAGCGCCGGCTCGATGGCCAACCCCGCGAGCAACAGCGCCCCGGCCAGCGCGTCGTAGAGAGCCGCGTGATACTGCCGCCGCGCCGCCGGGAAGTACGCCGCCGCCAGCACGTCGAGCTGCCCCTGCAGGCCGCAGGTCCGTACGAGATCCTCGAGTTTCCCGGAAGGGAGTTGCGGATGAAGCTGCGCGTACAGTCGGCCGGTGTCGATCCATGGGCCCCACTCGGCCGTGCGCTCACCGGGCCGGGCGAAATCAGGCGAGGTGCGCGGATAGGGCCAGACCGATTTCAGCAACGAGTTTTCCGCATGCGCGTAGTGCGCCGCGAATGACCCGTGCTCACGGAGTCCGGCGAAATATTCCCAGTCGTCGGCAAAGGGCGCCTGCGCGGCCACGTCGCTCTCATGCAGTCCGTGCACGGCCACGTCCTCCGGGCGCACGCGACCGGTCGCCCGGCAGAGGCGCATCTTCGTCTCCGCGATCCGGCCGCCGAGCAGGGTGACGACGCCGTATTCGAGTATGCCCGAGGCGAGACTGCCCTCGAAATCGAGAAAGAAGATCGGCTGCTCAGTCCAGCGCATGAGAGGTGCTTTGACAGGATTAACAGAATAAACGGAATGGTCTTCCATCCAATTCTGTGGATTCTCCTGATTCCGTTTGGTGCATGAATCTCGAACCTTATCGCGGTTTCCTGGTTGAGCTCGCCGAAAAAAGCGGCGACTTCATCCGCCCCTGGTTTGCCAGCCCCGACCTGGCGGTCGAAGACAAGTCCGACCGGACGCCTGTGACCATTGCGGATCGCGGGGCCGAAGAGCTCATGCGCCGGATGATTCGCGAGCGCTTTTCCGGCCATGGCATCCTCGGCGAGGAGTTCGGGCCGGAGAACACGGAGGCGGAGTTTGTCTGGGTGCTGGATCCCATCGATGGCACCCGCGCCTTCGCCGCCGCGACTCCGCTTTTCGGCACTCTGATTGCGCTGCTGCATCGCGGCCAGCCCGTCCTCGGGGCCATTCACCAACCGGTGCTCCGCCAGTTGCTCATCGGCGATGGCAGCCGGACCACCCTCAATGGACGGCCCGTGCGGGTCCGCGCCACGCAACGGATCGAGGAGGCCACGCTGCTCTGCAGCGACGTGCTTTCGCCCGCCCGGCATCAGAACGGCGAGGCCTTCGCCGCCCTCAGCCGGCGGGTCAAGCTGCTCCGCACGTGGGGCGACTGCTATGGTTACCTGCTGCTCGCGACCGGCTGGGCCGACATTATGTGCGATCCGATCATGAACCCGTGGGACGTCGCCGCGCTCATTCCCGTGATCCGCGGCGCGGGCGGCGTCATCACCGACTGGCAGGGCCATGACCCGGTCAACGCCGCCTCCATCGTCGCCGCGCCCCCCCTGCTGCATGCGCAGGTGATCTCGGCGTTGAACCCAAGCCCATGAATCCGCGGCCGCCGGCCGGGCGGTTTCCGGGCTCCCGCTGCCTGGGCCAGGCCCGCGCCGACCGCCGCCGACCGGAATCTTTGCGATGAACGACCGCTTTCGCCTTGCCTGGACCGTCGGCCCCACCTCCTCGCCCGACGCCGCGCCGACCCGCCGCGTGCCCGCGATCGTGCCCGGCGCCGTGCAGCTCGACTGGGCGCGCGCCGAGGGCTGGCCGCCCT
>JBGOXZ010000156.1:0-6454 GCA_041479395.1 Opitutaceae bacterium | reverse complement strand
TACGAGCTGAAGGAGCAGCTCTGCACGCTCTTGCGGCTGAAGCATCAGTCCAAGAACGCCTGCCGCGGCCACATCCAGCGCCTGCTCGGGCTGATCGCCACCTTGCGCCAGAGCGGGCTCGAGCCCGCTCTGGCCCTGGCCAAGACGCTCTCCGCCTGGACCGAGGAGATCGTCCGCATGTGGCGTTTCAGCCGCAACAACGGCATCACCGAAGGCTTCCACCGCAAAATGAAACTCATCCAGCGCAGAGCTTACGGCTTCCGTAACTTCAACAACTACCGGCTCCGGGTCATCGCCCAGTGCGGCTAACCCTCCACTCACCAACTCAACCCTCAACCGTGCCCCCTCCCCAATCTTTGGTGTAGACCCTGATTATCAATGGTGGCAAGGCCCGGAATCGAACCGGGGACACAAGGATTTTCAGTCCTCTGCTCTACCAACTGAGCTACCTTGCCAGAGCGAAAGAGGGGCAGCAAATGAAGGGCGCAGAATGACGTCAATGGGATTCCTTCTGCGATCGTTTCGCTTACCAAGGCGAATGTGGATTTCGAGAAGGATACATCGACCATCAGAGTGCGGTGGGCGGATTGCAGTCGATGGATGGCCATGGGCAGGCCGAGAAGAGGCCCGGCCAATTCGAGGTTGAATCGGCTCGGGCCCGGCAAAGGGAAGGGCGCCATCCACAAACCGTGGCACTGTTGGCGGTCCGGCATGTCATTAACTGAGCTGCCTTGCTGGCACGAGTGCGGGGTGGCGAAACATGGGCGCAGATTGACGGCCACGCGATTCTTCCTGAAACTGTTGTCGCACTTAACATGACCACCCCCGGAGACAAAATCGCTCTCGTCACCGGCGCCAACAAGGGCATCGGTTTCGAGGTGGCGCGGCAGCTCATCGGGCACGGTTTCCACGTCGTGGTCGGTGCCCGCCGGCGCGACGCCGGCCAGGAGGCTGCGGCTGGACTCAGCCAAGGCGGCGCCAAGGCGCAGTTTCTCGAGATCGACATCGCCGACCCGGCCAGCATCACTCGCGCGGCCAGGCAGCTGGCGACGCTGGTCGAGCATCTCGACGTCTTGGTGAACAACGCCGGCATCATCGAAGACGGCAAGGCAACCGCGCTGGACGTGGATGCCGCGGTGGTTCGGCGCACGTTTGAGACCAACACCCTTGGTCCGTTGCTGGTCACGCAGGCCATGCTGCCGTTCCTCCTGCGGGCGCCGGGCGGTGCCCGCATCGTCAACGTTTCCAGCGGCGCCGGAGCGCTCGGCGAGATGGCGAGTTGGGCGCCGGCCTACAGCATCTCCAAGACCGCGCTCAATGCCGTCACCCGCCAGTTCGCCTCGGCCCTGCGGGGGCGCCACATTGCGGTGAACTCGGCGTGCCCCGGCTGGGTGCGCACCAGCATGGGCGGAGCCGCGGCTCCGCGCACGGTGGAGCAGGGGGCCGACACCATCGTCTGGCTCGCGACCGAGGCGCCGCCTTCGCTCACCGGCCGCTTCGTCCGCGACCGCCAGGTCATCGCATGGTGAGGTCACGCCCGCGAGGGCCTCGCCAGCACGTCAACTATTGGTTGACAAGTTTCCGGTCGCCACGCCCGCTCCACCGGGCGTTGAGGGGCCGAGCAGCGACTGCAGGTCTTCGAGGGAGAGGCGGTCGGCGGCGGCATCGCTCGCTTCAAACACGTCCGCCAGCAACGCGCGCTTGGCCGCCTGGAGCTGCAGCACCCTCTCCTCGACCGTCCCGGCGCAGATCAGCTTGTAGCTGGTGACCACGCGCGTCTGGCCGATGCGATGCGCCCGATCGGTGGCCTGCGCCTCAACGGCGGGATTCCACCACGGGTCGAAGTGCACGACGGTGTCGGCGCCGGTCAGGTTGAGTCCGGTGCCGCCCGCCTTGAGTGAAATGAGAAACACCGGCACGTCGGGGGATTGCTGGAAGCGGTCAATCTCCGCCTGCCGGGCGTGGGCGCGCATGGTGCCGTCGAGGTAGCAGCAGGCGGTGTTTTGCGCCTCGAGCTCGGTGCGCAACAGCGCCAGCAGCGACGTGAACTGGGAGAACACCAGCAGGCGATGGCCGTCATCGGCCGCTTCGGCGAGCAGCTCGCGAAAGGCCTCCAGCTTGGCCGAGGCAACGTCCGCGCCCGGCGCCGGCGCGTCCACCAGTCGGGGATCGCAACAGACCTGCCGGAGACGCAGCAATTGCGTGAGCGCCGCGAGACGCAACCGGGCCTCGGAAGCGCCGGCGGCGGCAAGGGATTCGAACTCGCGCTCGCCGCGCTCCTGCCACTGCCGGTAGAGCCCGGCCTGGCCTGGCGGGAGTTCGCAGTAAACGGTTTGTTCGATCTTCGCGGGCAGTTCGGGCACGACCGCCGCCTTGGTGCGGCGTAGAATGTAGGGCGCGGTCTGGGCGCGCAGGCGTTCATCAAACCAGGCCTTTTCGTCGTCGCGGGCCGCCGCGGACGGCGCTGCGAGGTAGCCGGGCATCAGGAAGTCGAACAGGGAGCGCAGATCGTCGAGGCTGTTCTCGACCGGCGTGCCGGTGAGCAGAAAGCGCCCGCGCGTCCGGAGGGCGCGCAGCGCCGCCGCGTTCTGCGTGCGGCGGTTTTTGATGTGCTGGGCCTCGTCGCCGATGGCACAGACGAATTCGACGGACTCAAACAACGCCCGATCGCGCACCAGAGTGCCGTAAGAGGTGATGACGACGTCGCAGACGCTGAATGCCGCCGCGGATTCCGACCGGCTTTCGCCGTGATGCGTGACGACCCGCAGCCAGGGGGTGAACCGGGCCGCCTCGCGCCGCCAGTTTTCCACGAGCGAGGCAGGGCAGACCACGAGGCTGGCACCGCGAAGGGGCGGATCCACGGCGCGAAGTGCCGCGAGCAGCGCCAGCGCCTGCAGCGTCTTGCCCAGGCCCATTTCATCGGCCAGCACGCCTCCGAGTTCATGGCGATACAAATGCCACAACCAGGCCGCACCGAGACGTTGGTAGGGTCGCAGCAGTGCATCGAGCGTCGACGGCAAGGGCGCCGGCTGGAGCTTCGACAGATTGCGCAGGGCCTCGCTGCACCTGCGCCAGGTCGCCGGCGGCTGGAAATCCGGCGCGATCGATTCGAGGAGGGCATCGGCCTCCGCCACCGACGCGCCGGTGAGGCGGATGGTGCGGCGCGGAGTCGCCCCGGCCGTGGCGTCGCCGGCGAGCCGGCGCTGGACCTCGGCAAACCGGTCAATGGTCGCGGTGGGTAGAAGCACGATTTTGCCGGCATCCTCCACGTAGCCGCGCCCGCCTGACAGCGCAGCGCGCACGGCCTCCTCGGAGGCGCCCCCGGCCTGCAGGGCCAGCGTAACGTCGTAGCCGTCGCCGGCCTCGGCCGCCGCGCAGGTCACCTCGGCCAGCCGCAATCGCGCCGTATTGTGTTCGAAGTTGGGTGTGAATTGCGCCCCGCAGTGTCCGCCCAGCCTGGCCCAGTGTGCCGCGAGGAAGTTGAGCGTCTTGTGGCGGTCGCGCAGCCACCATTTTCGGTTCGACGTCTCGAGCACGAAGCCGTGGTGCTTCACCAAGCCGAGCACCTCGTCGTAGGTCGGGTGTTCGTGCGAGGGCAGCGTGATGGCGAGATAGTGCTCGCTGCCGTCAACCATCGCGGGGGTGGCGGCGCCAGGTGCGCTGGGTTTGGGCCGGGGGATCCTGGGAGGACTCTCGGGAGGAGCGGGCGGGGGCGCCGGCAGGTCCGGTTCTTCCAGGTGCTCGCTTGCTCCGCGCAGAGTTCCATTGTCCCAAGCGAGTGGCTCGGCCGGACGGTTGACCCAGAAAAACACCGGCTGGCCCTCCGCGAACAAGATGAGTTCGCGCAGTTGGGCGCGGGTGAGCTGGAGGAACAGTGGAGATCCTGCCGGTGGCCCCGTCTGGCGCTGGAGCCAGGCAAAGACCGGCAGCAGTTCCGGGGTCGGCGCCGCACCGGCGGCAAATTCGATCTTCACGGCCACGGCATTTCGAGCCGCCGCGGCGGCGAGGTTGGGCGGGAGCAAGACCCGGAGCATGCCGCCAACATTCGGCGTGGCGGCCTCGACGCGAGGCATTTTTTCGGGAATGGTACGGGGGCGCACCGCCTCTCACATCGTATGGGGTCTGACACGTTTACGCAGCTGGTGGACGCGAACTACGCGTCGCTCTACCGTTTCGCGTTCAGTCTGGCCAAGAACCAGGCCGACGCGTGCGACCTCACGCAGCAGACATTCTTCATTTGGGCCAAGAAGGGAGAGACGTTGCGCGACACCTCGAAGGCCAAGTCGTGGCTGTTCACCACGCTCTACCGGGAATTCCTGCGCGGACGGCGGCGGGACATCCGGACCACGGCGCTGGAGGACCTGCCGCCGGACGAGGCCGACCCCCCGGCACCGGAGGTGGACGTCGTTTCGGCAATGGACGCCGAGGTGGTGATGGCTGTCCTGCAGGAGGTCGACGAGGTGTTTCGCGCGCCCCTCACGCTGTTTTACCTGGAGGAACTCTCATACCAGGAAATCGCGGAGGCGCTCGACATCCCCGTCGGCACGGTCATGTCGCGCCTGTCGCGCGGCAAGTCCCAGTTGCGGGCGATCCTGGCGCAACGCGAAAAAGCCGCCCGCGACAACGTCATTCCCTTTTCAACGCAGAAACTGCGCAAAACGCCATGAACAACGAGCAGGCCAGATTCATTCTCCGGGCGTATCGCCCCAACGGCCGTGACGCCGGCGATGCCGTGTTTTGCGAGGCGCTGCGGCAGGCGCAGACCGATCCAGTCCTGGGCGCCTGGCTGGCGCGCGAGCAGGCGTTCGACACCGCCGTGACCGCCAAACTGGCCGCAGTGACGCCGCCGCCGGGATTGCGGGAGGCGATCCTCGCCGGCGTGCGGGTCAGCACGTCCGCGTCGCGCCCCTGGTGGCGCCTGGCTCCGTGGGTGGGCATGGCGGCTTCGATCAGCGTGATCATCGCGCTGGCCACGACGTACTGGATCCGGAGCACGGGTCCCGCCCCGGCCGATCTCGACCAGATGACCAAGTTCGCACTGGCCGATCCGTTCAGCGCGCATACCGGACCGCACGCGGACAAACTGGGCGCGTTGGGAGCGTGGCTGGAGAACCCGGCGAGCCGGATATCGGCGGCTCCGCCGGTGGACCTGGCGCAGCTGAAGGCCGAGGGCTGCCGTGCGATCAGCATCGCTGGCCATGAGGTGTTTGAAATCTGCTTCCAGCGCGGCAGCTGGTACCACTTGTACCTGGCCCGGCGCAGTGATTTTGCCGCCGGAAAGACCGCCAGGGCCCCGGTGTTTGTCGATCAGGAGCAGCGGAGCGCGGTGACTTGGGCGGACGAGCGGCTGGTGTATGTGCTGATGGCCCGCGGTGGAGCGGAAGCGCTGCGCCGCATTCTCTAGACCGAGGCGATGGGGAGGTCGCCGCGGGCAGGCGCGGGCGTGAACCGCCATGGACACGGCGCGCGGTCGCGGTATGAATGGCGGAGTGAGCCACCCCTTCCGCTGCCTCATCACCGCCGGACCGACGCGCGAGCATCTCGACCCGGTGCGGTTCCTGAGCAACGGTTCGAGTGGCAAGATGGGCTACGCGTTGGCGAGAGCCGCCGCGGAGCGCAAATGGCAGGTTGACCTCGTGAGCGGCCCCGTGGCATTGCCGCCTCCGGATGGTGTAACCGTGCATTCCGTGGTGTCGGCCGGGCAGATGTTCGAGGCGTGCGAGCCGCTTTTTGCGCAGTGCGACCTTTTCATCGCGGCGGCGGCGGTGGCCGACTTCCGTCCCAAATACGTGGCGCGCGAAAAGCTCAAGAAGAGCGACCAGGGACGGCGGCTCGAGCTGGTGCGAACCATCGACATCCTCCAGACGCTTGCCGCACGCAAGCGGCCGGGCCAGGTGGTGGTGGGTTTCGCCGCCGAGACGCGCGACCTCGAGCCCCAAGCGCGGCGCAAACTGGAGGGAAAGCATCTGGACTGGATCGTGGCCAACGACGTAAGCCGTCCCGGGATCGGCATGAATTCTGATGACAACGTCGTCCTGCTGCTTGCCAAAGGCGGAGGGCGTTTCGCCTATGGACAGGCGCCGAAAATTGACGTCGCCAGCTTCATCCTTGGCAGGATTGTGCCTGCGCGAAAGATGTGATCACGAAAGCAAGGTAAGAAAGCCCACAGCAATGAGTTCCAGCACAATCTTGCATTGCTGGCTGAAGTGTAAAACGACGCCCGGCGAGGCGCGCTTAGATCGGGCTAAAAATGTGCGAACCTCCTACGGAATCCGGGGTCAATCAGCCCGTGCAAAATGCCCAAACCGACTGGCAGGGTGTAAAAACCAGTGCCAATTTGGCGTTGTGAGGTAAAACCACTTTACACCCTTCTTACGTGCGACCTTGATTGACCTTCGCAACGGAATTCATGGACACCATCACACATCGCCTGCAGTGCATCATCCTCCTTGTG
>JBGOXZ010000155.1:0-6487 GCA_041479395.1 Opitutaceae bacterium | reverse complement strand
CCTGATCGAGCCCGGGCCTGCCGAACTGCGCTACATGACCGGCCAGGACGCCAAGGTGCTCGCCCGCCGCGCCATCACGATTGTCGCCGCCGCCGTCACGCTCGAAGCACCGCCCGAGGAGATCGCCGGCGCGTCAGTCCCGGTCACGTGGACCGGACCAAACAACCCGGCAGACTACATTACGATCGTGCCGAAAGGCACGCCCGACGGAGGTTACAATCGGTATCTGCCTACGGCGAAAGGTTCTCCACTAGCGGTGGATGCGCCGATTGACCCCGGTCCCGCCGAGATTCGCTACATGAGCGGCCAGGGCGCCAGGGTGCTGGCGCGCCAGCCGATCCTCGCGGTCGCGCCGAAGGTAACGCTCCACGCGCCCGCGCGCGCCCCCGCCGGCTCGATCGTCACGATTGAATGGACCGGCCCGAAGAACAGCGGTGATTATCTCACCATCGTGCCGAAGTCCGCCCGCGACGGCGCGAGCCTCCAGACGGCGCCAGCCGCGCGGGGTTCGCCGTCGAAGCTGGGCGGACCGGCCGCGCCCGGCGCCTGCGAAGTCCGCTACATGAGCGGCCAGGGCAATCGCGTGCTCGCGCGTGCCGATATTGAACTCGTCGCGGCGCCCTGATCCGCGGTCGGGGAAGACTCGGTCTTCCTCCTGCCGCGGCCGGCGTCGCAGCCATAGGAGGAAAACCGTCGCAGACAGGCACGATCCGTAGGCGAACGAACACGCACTCAGCCGCGCGGCTCGTCCATCAGCGATCGGAACTCCGGGTTCCGGCGGAGGAAGAGCGCCACATAAGAACACTGCGGCACGACGCGCCAGCCCTCCTGCCGTGCCTCCTCCAGCGCCGTGCGCACGAGTTTCTCGGCGATGCCCCGGTCGCGCAGGTCCGGCGGCACGAAGGTGTGGGTGAAGATGATGCGGTCACCTTCGCGCCGGTATTCCGCCACGGCGAGGTGGCCGTTCACCTCGGCCTCGTACCGACCGGCGGCCGCATTGTGTCGGACCCGGATTTCAAATTCGGCGGATTCCATAGTTTGAAGGTCGGCAGGCATGGGAAGCTACCGCGCACCGGCACCGCGCGCAAGACGGCCCAGCCTACTCCCGCTGCCAGCGCACCGCGATCATGCCGTGCACCATCAGCTGCAGCGGATGGTAAAGCATCACCGGCAGCAGGATGAGACCGAGCCCGGGATGCGCACCGAAGATGAGCTGCGCCATCGGGACGCCCGCGGCGAGCGTCTTCTGCGACGCACAGAACAGCGCCGCGCGGGCATCGGCGTCGCCCAGCCGGGCGGCGCGGATCGTCAAGTGGACTGCAGCCATCACGACCGCGAACAGGAGCACGACGCCCGTCGCGGCCAGCAGCGCACTGTGCAATCCGTAGCGTTCCCACACACGCGCCTGCACCGAGTTGGCGAACGCCGCGTACACGATAAAGAGGACGATACCGCTGTTCACGCCGGCCAAGCGGGTCTTCCGGGGATCGGCCCACCGTCGCAGCCACGGGCGCAACGCCTGCCCCGCCGCCAGCGGCACCAGCAGCAGGAGCACGATTTCCAGAATCACCGGGCCGAGCGGCAGCGCCTGCCCGCCGGCGTGCAGGAGCCATCCGGTCCACAGGGGAGTCACGACGATCCCGAGGAGGTTGGAGAGGGTGGCGTTGAAAATCGCTCCCGCCACGTTGCCCCCTGCCACCGTTGTGAAGACAATCGCCGTCGAGAGGGTGGTCGGGAGCACGCAGAGAAAGAGGAAGCCCACGCGCAGGTCGGGCGGCAGTCGGCTGCCGGCGAGGCGGTCGAAGAACAACCCGACCAGCGGAAACAGCAGGAACGTCCATGCCTGCACCACGGCATGGAGCCGCCAGCGCAGCGCGCCGTGCCGGAGCGTGTCCAGGGCGAGCGTCAACCCCTGCGAAAAGAAGATCAACACCACGCCGGCTCGGATGGTGATCTCCGGCCGGAGGAATCCGCCCTGCGCGCCGGCGGCCGGACCCAGCCACGCCAGGCCGACGGCCGCCACCAAGCCGGCCAGAAACCAGTTGCGACGGAGCCACGTCATGTCGGCGCGCCCGGCCCCGGCCGCGCCCTGGCCAGCATCGCCTGCCACTCCTCACGGCCCTCGATTTTCAACGCCCACAGCAGCCCGCCGTAGACCGCGCAGGCCAGCGGGATCAGCACCACCACGGCCAGCAGGTCGGCGGCGCGTCCCGCCACCGCCTGGTGCAGCCCGAACCAGCCCGCGCCGACCAGCACGCTCATGGCGGCGGTGGCCACCACGATTTTGCCGAGGCTCCGCCAGAGCGGCGCGAAACTCAGGCCGGCCATGCGCCGCGCCAGCGCCCGCTGCAACAGCGCCGTCTGCGCCACGATGGCCGCGGTGCTGGCCAGCACCAGGCCGGCGACGCCCAGCCAGCGCATGAGCACCAGGCTCAAGACCAGATTGATCACGAAACTCGCCGCGCCATAGGCGACGGGTGTGGCGGTGTCCTTCAACGCATAGAACGCCCGCGTGGTCAGGCTCACCACGGAGAAAAACGGCATGCCGATCGCGAACAGCGCGAGCAGGGGCGCCATGAGCTGGGTGTCCGCTTCCGTGAACGCACCGCGCTGGAACAGGAGCCGCACGATGGGTTCGCTGAGCAACGCCAGGCCGGCCGCCGCGGGCACGTTGACGATGAGAATGAGACGGACGCCCTTGCGATAATCCTCCGCCATCGCCTGGTAATCGCGCGCGGCCGCATGGCCCGCGATGAGCGGGTAAACCACCGTCGACACCGCGATGGCGAACACACCGATGGGCAGCTCCATCAGCCGGTTCGCGTAGAAGAGCAGCGCCGCCGCCGAGTCGTTGAGTGAAAAGGCCAGCAGCCGGGACACGTAGATGTTGACCTGGTAGATGGCCGTGCCGAACAGCCCGGGCGCCATCAGCGCGAGAATCTCCCGCAGGCGCGGCGACAGCGTCAGGTCGAATCGCGGCCGCCAGCCTTCCCGCCACAGCACCGTCGCCGGGTAGGTCATCTGCAGGAATCCGCCGATGAGCACGCCCGCGCACAGCCAGTGCATTTCCCCGAGCGGGGTGTGGGCGAAATGCAGACCGGCGCCGCCCAGGGTCACGATCATGGCCAGGTTCAGCCAGATCGGCGAGAGCGCGGGCTCGAGAAAACGCTGAAAGACGTTGAGGGTGGCGCTGAACGCCGCCGCCAGGCAGATGAACGCCAGGTAGGGAAACAAGATGACCGTCAGATCGGCCGCCAGGTACCACTTGGCGTCATGGCCGGGGACGCGCCGCGACTGGCTGAACACCAGCATCGCCACCGCGACCAAGCCGCCCGTGACCACGAACAGCCAGGTGGTGACTTTGCTCAGCAGCGCGAGCGCCCCCGCCTTGCCCTTTTCGTGCAATTCCTCCTGCAACGTCGGCACAAACGCCGCCGTCAACGAACCCTCGCCCAGCAACCGGCGGAACAGATTCGGCAGGTTGAACGCCGTGATGAACGCCGAATTCAACACGCTCGTGCCGAAGATCGCCGCACTCAACTGGTCGCGCACCAGGCCGAACACGCGCGAGATGATCGTAAGCAGGGAGACGACGCCAATGCTCTTGAGACTCTTCGACACGGGCGTGTGTTTCTCTTCGCATGCCGCTGGGTTAGCAAGTCCTTAACCGAAGCGCCGCGTCGCCCGCGAGTATTGGCACCGATTGCCTGTCGTCGCGAGCACGGTTCTGCTGGCCAGCAGAACGGGCGTGGCGATCCAGCCAGCTGGACTCCCTCGTCGCCCGCATTCGCGGGCTTCTCGCATTCACAAATGATTGCGCCCTGCGATCCAGTTTTCTGGATTGCCTCGTCGCTCTGCTGGCCCGCCGAGCTCCTCGCAATGACAAACCGTCTGCATTCTCCCGCGAAGCGGCATTGACGCTCCCGGGCGCGGCCGGCATCTTCGCGCACCACATGTCCTTGCTGCCCAAACTCGTCGCGCGGCTGCAGCGCCATCCCAAACGCATCGTCTTCCCGGAGGGCGCCGACCCGCGCATCCTCCAAGCCGCCCGCCAGTGGGTGACGCGGCGCATGGGCGCGCCCATCCTCCTCGGCGAACGCGCGCGCATCAAGCAGGCGGCCGCGCAGCTCGACGTGAACCTCGCCGGCATACGCCTCATCGAGCCCGGGCGCAGCGAGGATTTCGAGGGCTTCGTGAAGCAGTTCGAGGCCCTGCGGCGCGACAAGGGTCTCAAGCCCGGCGACGCCCGCGCCGCCCTGCACGACAATAACTATTTCGCCACGATGATGCTCGCCGCCGGCCAGGTCGACGCGCTTGTCGGCGGCGCCACCGTGTCGGCCTCCAGCGCGCTGCGTCCGCTCTTCCAGATCATCCCGCGCCTCGAGCACGTGCCGACGGCCTCGTCGCTGATGATCCTCGACTGGGATGAGGAGAAATTCGGCATGGACGGCTCGCTGTTTCTCGCCGACTGCGGCGTGATTCCCGAGCCCACCGCAGAACAGCTCGCGGACATCGCCATCGCCACGGCGATGATCGCCCACCATCTCACCAACGAGCTGCCGCGCGTCGCCTTGCTCAGCTATGCCAGCAAAAGCGCCGTCGACCATCCCGCAGTGGTGAAGATGCGGACGGCCACCGGGCTCGCCCGCGCCAAGGCCGCGGCCGCCGCGCTGCCGATGGAAATTGACGGCGAGCTGCAGGTTGACGCCGCGCTCGATCCGCACGTGGCCGAAACCAAGAAAGTGGCCGGTGCCGTGGCGGGCCGGGCCAACGTCCTCATCTTCCCCGATCTCGCCAGCGCCAACATCGGCTTCAAACTCGTGCAGGTGCTGGCCGGCGCCAACACCTTCGGCCAGATCATCACCGGTCTCAGCCGGCCCGCCGCCGAAATCAGCCGCGGCGCAAGTGCGCACGACGTGTTCGGCGCCGCTGCCGTGGTTGGCTGCCAGGCGATCGACCGGCGCCTGCTCTACGGCACGCCGTGAGGCGTGGAGCGCCACGCCTTATGGTTCAGGGTTCTGAGTTCCGGGTTCAGAGTTCCGAACCGTCGCCCCAGCATCCGACCGTAAACCTTCAACCCTGAACGCTGAACTCTGAACTTCCCGACCCATGTCCGATCCGAATCCCTTCCACCAGCCGCCGCTGCCGCTGCTAGCCCGGCCGACGAATGTCGTCACCCGGCGCATCTTCGTTGCGGCGACGCGCATGAACGACGGCAAGACCACCGCCTGCCTGGGCCTGTTCGCCGCGCTCCAGCATCTTTATCCGCGCGTGGGTTTCATCAAGCCGGTCGGCCAGCGCTATGTCGAGGTCGAGGGACACAAGGTCGACGAGGACTCCTATCTCCTCGACATGATCTACCAGGTGCGCGTGCCCATCGAGAGCATGAGTCCGATCACGATCGATCCGACCTTCACGCGCCGCTTTCTCAGCAATCCGGAGGAGACCTATGGGCTGCTGGTCGACAAAATCTGCCGCGCCTTCGACCGGGTGGCGTGGGAGAAGGATTTCGCGCTGATCGAGGGCACCGGCCACGCCGGCGTGGGCTCGGTGTTCGAACTCTCCAACGCGCGCGTGGCCCGGCTCCTCGATGCCAAGGTCATTCTCGTCTGTCCGGGCGGCATCGGCCGGCCGATTGACGAAATCGCCCTCAACAAGGCGCTCTTCGACAAAGAGGGCGTGCAAATCATCGGCGCCATCATGAACAAGGTCGAGCCCGACAAAATCCCGCAGATCGCGCATTACGCGGGCCTCGGCCTGGCGCGGCTCGGCGTGCCGCTGCTCGGGGTGCTGCCGGTCCAGAAGATGCTCTCCGCCCCCAACCTCTCGCAGGTCGCCGCGGAGATTGGCGGACGCTGGCTCAACGCGCATGCCGCGGGCGCGCACGAGCGCATCCTGCGCGTGGTCGTCGGCGCCATGACGGCGAAGGGCATCATCGACCACCTCCAGCCGGGCAATCTGATCATCACGCCGGGCGACCGCGATGACGTGATCCTTGCCGCCATCTCTGCCACGAGCAACGCCGGCGCCCACGCCATCGCCGGCATCATTCTGACCAACGACATCCTGCCCCACCCCAAGCTGCTGGAATTGCTGGCCCAGACCGACCTGCCGGTCATCGCTGCGCGCGAAGATGCCTACAACATCACTTCGAAAATCAACAACATGACCGTGAAAACGCAGCCGGAGGACACCGACAAAATCCCCGTCATCAAACGGCTCATCACGGAGCACGTGGATCTGGACAGACTGCTGGCGGCGTTTTGACGGGCACATGGCACCGGAGGCACCGCGCCCGCCGGCCCCGGCTGGTGAAACTCGCTCGCCGCCGCGGATTTCAATGGCGATGGCTGGCCCGAATATGTCGTTGGCGACTACGGCGTATTTTCAAAAATAGTAGGAGCGGCTTTATGCCGCGATTTCCGGGCATCGCGCGCATTTGGTCGCGGGCTAAACCCGCTCCTACAGTTCGGAAAGGCGTTCACAT
>JBGOXZ010000154.1:0-6551 GCA_041479395.1 Opitutaceae bacterium | reverse complement strand
CTTGTTCGGCGTCCTTTCTGGACCAGACATTTCATCCACCAAGGGCTTGTTAAGAAGGAACAAAATCAAAAAAGCCAAAAGACCTACAACACACGGACCGAGTATAAGGTCCAACAAGACCTCATTGGGCGCACGACTCTTACGCATGAGGTTCTCAACCAACGCGGCTCCAACAAGCGCAATCAATGCGAACATCAGGTAGACCAGGACAGAGCGCGACCATGTCTTTCTGAGGGCAAGGCCGAACGAACAAACGACAATCGCACAGGAAACCAAGGTGACCAGTGGGTTAACCATCGTGTGAAAATTCGCACCTGCATGCGTGCTCAGCTGCGACGGCAAAGTCATCGCACTCACTGCTCCGAAAAGGACGCCAGTGACGCCGCTGCCGACGGCGGCAAACTGAAAGAGCGGTATACGGAATGTCGGGAGTTTCATATTCTTTGCCGAACGTCAGAGGTGTGCCATGCCGGACACCGGGCAGCGATTGGAAAACGGACGTGATCCCGGCATTGGCACTAGTGTCTTGTTGGGCCGGCTCTTCTTCATGGTTCGTCCCATAATGCATCATCCGCAGCGAATCGGCCAAGAAGCTCGCTGCGCGCTTTCAGTAGCGGCGCAAGAGTCGGCCAGTCTCCGCTGAGTCCGATCTTCGATTCTGGATGCGCCTCCCCTCGGCGCATGCATTCCGATACTGCTGACCACTGGCAGCTGAAGTATGCCATCGCCTCTCTTGGATGGGTCACGCCATCGCCGCTCATATAGTCGGTCGGCACGTCGCCACTGATCGCCCACCATCCAATGGCACCTGGGCTTTTCTTCGACTGCACTGCCCAAATCGCGAGATACGGCTGCGCGTGAAAGGCCGGCCACTCACCGACGCCGAGATGCTGAACGAGCTCCTTGGCTAGATAAGTCGCGACCTTCTCGCGCTCGCCGGCGACCCATGCTTCTTCTTCTTCGGCGGTGTAGTCTTCGCTCATGGTTCTGCGCCCAACAGTGTAATTGGCATCAACTGAGTTGAGCTTTGCTGGGTGGGTTTCGGAAGGTCCTGCGCTTGGATTAGGACATGCAAGCCGTTGTTCTTCAATAGCAGAATTTGTCGAGTCGAGCTTTTCGCAGTTGCTATCCGTTCCGGCAAAAGCTCAACTGGCGGCGTGGCTCAGTCAGCATCCCCGCTCAGCCACCGCCAGCCGGTTTCATTCCCGGAGTGGAAGGATGTGCTCCGGTGCTCCCCCTTGCCCCCGGCGATCCAGGCGGAACATGCGCGCGAGATCATCGCGTTCCTGCGGCACTGCAAGGACCAGCGGGTTCCCGCCACGGTCCTGTTGGCCAAGACCTACGTCGACCGGGCGGAGCAGAATTCAACCGCGGCAGCCAACCTGCGCCGCCGGGAGTCGTTGCGGTGGTTTTTCCGGACGGCCCGGGAATCCCGCGCCGCCCGGCCGGACCCGCGGGCCCGCGTTCTGACACCTCCGCCGGCCGCCGCCGATCTCGGTGTCACCGGCTGGGAAAAGGCCCTGATTCGCGCCGTCCGCGAGCGCCATTTCCAGTGGCGGACCGAGCAGACCTACCGCCAATGGGCGGCGCGTTTTGCCCAGTTCGTCGCCCCGGATTCGCCTTACAAAGTCGGGCCGGATCACCGAAACGCGCCGCGCAGGCTTAGGGCGTGTCTTCAAACCTGGATTGTGATTCTGAACGAAGTGAAGTACCGAGGCCGCAGGCCGACAGCCAGCCATCCAGCTGGACCTCGCCGGAGCCCGCTGCGGCAGCTTGCTGGATGCTTCGCTGCGCTCAGCATGACAAATTCCGGAATTATGGGGTTTGAAGGCACGCCTTGGTCTTTCCCAGACCGCAATCGCGCTTGACTTGGTTCCCATTTTGGGAACCGTGAGACCATCGCATGCGTGTCATCTCCCGCAAGACGCTCAAAAACTTCTGGAAAAAGCACGCCGATGCGGAGCAATCACTAAAGGCTTGGTTTCACGAGACCAAGGCAGCCCGCTGGAGATCCTTCACCGACATCAAGGTCCGCTACCGATCCGCTGATGCCCTGCCCGGCAACCGCGTCGTCTTCAACATCAAGGGCAACACCTACCGCCTCATCGTCCATATCCATTACAACACCGGCATCGTCTTCATTCGCTTCATCGGCACCCACGCCGAATACGACAAAATCGACGCCACCACCGTATAAACCCGCCCACTGTTGTGAAAGCCAAAGTCATCAAAACCGAGCGCGACTACAAAGCAGCCCTTGCTTACGTCGAACGCCTGATGGAGCAGCCCTCGCCCGACCAGGACGAACTCGAGCTCTGGTCACTGTTGATCGAGAAATACGAGGAAGAGCGCTTCCCAATTGCTGCACCTGACCCCATCGAGGCCATCCGTTTTCGAATGGACCAGGCCGGCCTGGAGTCCTCCGACCTCTACCCCTACCTCCAAAGCAAAAGCAAGGTCTCCGAGGTGATGAACCGAAAGCGCCCGCTCAGTCTCAGCATGATCCGGGCATTGCATCGCGGTCTGAAGATTCCTGCCGAGGTTCTGGTGCAGGAGCCCGCTGCGCCCTACACCACGCGCCGACTGAAACCCTCCACCAGAAAGCACAAAGTCTCGGCATGACTTGGCACGAAATCAGGGCGTGTCTTCAAACCTGGATTGTCATTCTGAACGAAGTGAAGTACCGAGGCCGCAGGCCGACAGCCAGCCATCCAGCTGGACCTCGCCGGAGCCCGCTGCGGCAGCTTGCTGGATGCTTCGCTGCGCTCAGCATGACAAATTCCGGAATTATGGGGTTTGAAGACACGGCCTAGGATCGTCAGCGAACTCCTCGCCGTCCAAGGCAAGGCTGTGAACATCGCGGGCTACTACCGCCCCGACGACGCCAAAGCCTCCGCCGCGATGCGCCTCAGCGCGACGTCCAAGGAAATCCTGAGCACGTTTTGAGTCTGCAAGACTGCTGGCCTGATAACTACGAAATCCCGCTGGGAATAGCCTGAATCCGGCAACTGTCGCTTTTCAACCTGCAAAGGCTCAGTCGCCAATCTGCGTCTCCAAATTCTCACGAATTTGGCTACGCGGGAATGATGCGTGCGTCGGGTTACCGAAACGCGCCGCGCCGTTTGCGCCTCCCGCGCCTTTTCGCGGCAAAAAGCGCCTACCGGCCGCCTCGACCGAGAAGGACCGCGGGAATGGTCGCGAGGAGGATCTTGCAGTCGAGCCAGAGCGACCAGTTGTCGATGTACTCAAGGTCGAGACGCACCCACTCGTTGAAATCGTCGATCTCATTGCGGCCGCGCACCTGCCAGAGGCAGGTCAGGCCGGGCAACACGCTGAGCCGACGGCGGTGGGCGTCGTTGTCGAACCGGTGCACCTCCTCGACAGGCAGCGGCCGCGGGCCGACCAGGCTCATCTCGCCGCGCAGCACGTTCCAAAGTTGTGGCAGCTCGTCGAGGCCGTGGCGGCGCAGCACGCGGCCGATGCGGGTGACGCGCGGATCGTCCTGCACCTTGAACACGGGGCCCTTCATCTCGTTGCGCGCGGCGACCTCGGTCTTGCGCTGCTCGGCATCACTCACCATCGAACGGAACTTGAACATGTCGAACGCCCGGCCGTTGAGCCCGCAGCGCCGCTGGCGGAAAATCACGGGGCCGGGCGAAGTGAGCCGGATGGCGACGGCGATCAGGGCGAAGAGCGGAAGCAACAGCACCAGCAGCGCCGCCGCGCCGGCATAATCAATCACCCGCTTGGCGAGCAGGTGGCTGGGCGGGGCCGCTTGGGCGCGGTAGGAAATCACCGGCTCCCCGGCCAGGCGGTCGATCTCCGGGTGAAAAACGGACGTGTGGAAAATGCCGGAGCGCACGAGGGTCTCGACACCTTCGCGCTCGCAGGCGGCCAAAACGGGGCGCACGTCCTCGGGTGCGAGACCGCCGAGGTTGATGATGACCAGGTTGACGGAGTGCTGGTGCAGCAGCGCAACAAAATCGGCGGCCGCCGCCCCGCGCGGATCGAACTCCGCCACCGTTTGCAGCAGCTCGCGTTCGTGGGCGGCGAGACCGGCACGGAGTTGGGCGACCTCCTCCGGCGCCCCGACCCACAGAGCGCGGCGGTGGAGCTGGTCCTGGCCGAGGCGCGTTTTCTCAAACCAGCGCGCCAGCTCGGCCCGGACGTACACCGGCACGGCGGCGAATAAGCCCGTCAGGATCACCACGGACCGGGCGAACTGCAGACGGAACAAAAATAGGCAGAGGATCACGCCGATGACCGCGAACAGGCACCCGCGGACGATGGCGCCGGCGATCGTGAGTCGCGGCGCGAAACGCGGCCGCTCGTACAGGCCCTGGCTCGCGAGCATCGCGGGACCGAGGAGCATCACGAGCGGCGCGAGGACGAGATAGCCGGGAAACGGTTCCAGCGGCGGCAGGTTCCAAAAGGGAAACCTCGCGCGCAGCCAGTAGGCGAGGCACAAAGATCCACCGAAGAAACAGGCATCCAGCGCCTGCAGCAGACGAATGCGCGCTCGCCGGTGGTGCGTGAGCATGGGGTTCTTAGAGGCTAGCCGGAAACCCGTGAACGAATCGTAGGGGCACAGGTTTGCCCGTTCGACAAGCCCAGGGCCCCGAGCCTGTCGAGGGGCTGCGCCCATCTCGGAGGGCGCGACTCTGCTGGCCAGCAGAGCGCCCCTGCTACCAATGCCATGGAAATCATCCTCAAACCGGGTTTCCGGCTAGCTTCTAGTTAAATGAGGGAATTCGAGAATGAGGCAATGGGGAAGCGGCGGAATGCTGGCGCGCCGTAACCTCGACCGTCAGGGTGTTGAACGGTTTCATGGCGTACCTGAAACGCCGGGCGAAGAACGCTGCCAAGCCGGCCGCGAAGGGCACCTGACCTGCATCCATCCTACCGCGGCGGACGCCGCGACTAAATGGTAGGGCGCGTTATCCCGAACGCGCCGCGGCGCTCTCGGAGAGAGCGCCCTACCTTCAATTCGCCGCGGGACGCGGCGGTTCGGACAGATGGTAACACACTTCTTCGTGTGATTGTGATGGATGCACCCGTGAGCCGACTTTGTCGGGGTTGCCGTCCCGTAGCGGGCGGCTAACGGATGCGCCCGGACGAGAAAGAGTGTGATGCATCCGGGCTGGCAAAAGCATGCCCTAATTGACCTATTCCTTCGTTTATCTCATCCCCCTCCGCCGCCCTCCACCGCTTCAAAACGTTTTCGTATAGACCACGCCGTTTTCGTCCACGAAAGTCAGCGCCGATGTGGTGACGCTGGTCAGGCGCAGGCCAAGCTCGTAGTCGACCATGTCGTTCACGCGGTAGACGCGGTCATTCATCAGCACCTTGCTGTCGGTGCCGGCCGCGCGGACGCCCGTGACGCGCAGTCCGTCGATGTAGACCAGAATCTTGCGGTTCTGCTGAGGCGCCGCGGGTTGCGCTGGCTTGGCCGCCGGCTTGGCAGTGGGCGGCTCAGTTTTGGCGACGTTGGCCGGAGGGGGTTCCTCGATCGCGGCGGGCGCCGGCGTCACCGCGGTGGTGACCTGCACGGACGCGGATGGCGTGGGCGACTCCGTGGCGGCCGCGGCCACGGGGGTTGTCGCCACCGTGGCCGGCGGATTGGCCGGAGGCTGGCTGACCGCAGGTTGAGGCGGCGGCTCGCTGGCGGATGGCTGAGGTGGGGGCGGACTTGTGGCCGTGGCGGGAGAGGAGACCGCGGTCGATGCGACAGGAGCGGCTGGCGTCGCCACGGCGACGGCGGGCGCTGCGGCTGGCTCCATCGCAGGCGCGCTGGACGCGGCGACCGGCGCGGCGGGCAGAGAGGCGGCCGGCGCAGCCGCCACTGGCGAAGTCACATGCGGCGCGACGGCGATCACCGGTTTGCCTTCTTTCCTGAACACGAGCACGGCGACGACGGTGATGCCGACGATCACCACCACCACGGCCACGAGCCCCAGCAGCATGGTCTCAAAGCCAATCGGCTTGCCGCGCCGGATGACGGCGGGGGCGGCAGCGGCCCCGCCGGCGGCCGGGACGACTGGCGACGCGGAGGCCGGCGGCTGCTGAGTTTGCAGCTTCTGGGCCTTCTTGAGGGCGTCATTGATGAGGCTCATGCGGTGTGCGCTCCCGGCGGGTTGCGAACTTTCTGAAGCAGCTTCGCGGTGTCTGCAATCCCGCAATCAGGCGAGGGTCGACACCTCCTTGATCGCGCGGCGGACGTCCCAGTAGTTGACCTCGTCGGAGTCGCGGACAAAGGCCGACAGCAGCGCCTTGTCGCAGAGATTATTGATGATGCGGGGAATTCCCTTGCTGACGCGATGAATGGACCGCATGGCCGCCGTGGTGAAAAAGGGCCGGCCGCTGGCACCGGCGAGGGTGAGCCGGTGCTGGACGTAATGGATGGTGTCGTGGAGCGTGAGCGGGCGCAGCTCGGAGTGGACGAGGATGCGCTGCCGGAGCTGGCGCAGGCGGTCCTGGGCGAGCAGCTCCTTCAATTCGGGCTGCCCAATGAGCACGATCTGCAGGAGCTTCTGCTTGTCGGTCTCGAGATT
>JBGOXZ010000153.1:0-6562 GCA_041479395.1 Opitutaceae bacterium | reverse complement strand
CGGTCAAAACCGGCTTCGGCGCGGTGCTGCACAAGCATTTCGAGTATCCGATGCCGGAGATGCGGGCGTGGGAGACCGACACCTTCGAGAAACTTGAGCGTGCCGAGTTCGACGACCCGCGTGACCGCCGGCGTTTCTTTGCGGCCGGCGACAACCAGATCGCCGGTGTGGGCGACGGTTTTCAGCGCCACTCGCCCGCGTGGCTCGAGACGGTGAAGTCGCTGTACCCGGACTTCCCGGTGTACGGGAGCATGATCGAAGCGAGCGAATGTCTCACCCGGCTGGTCGGGCAGGCCAACGCGCTGCTGTGGATGGGGGAATTTCCCGAGCGCATGGGCGCGGTGGTCAACCGCCTCGGGGCGCACTTCCTCGCGTGCGCCGAGGCGGAGATCGAGGCCGGCGCGGGGCTGCTCGACGGCTTCGTGATCTGGGGGGACGTGGCGTACAAGAAAGGCATGTTCTTTTCACCGGCCTATTGGCGCGAGTACTTCAAGCCGTGGGTGGCAAAGATGACCGCATGCGCGCACACCCACGGTCTGCCGGTGATCTACCACGGCTGCGGCAACGTGAAGGCCATTTTCCAAGATTACATCGACATCGGAATTGACGGCTACAATCCGCTGGAGGCCAAGGCGGGCATGGACGTGGTCGACCTGCGCCGCCGCTACGGACACCGCATGGCGTTTTGTGGCAACAGCGACGTGCAGGTCTGGGAAACGGGTGATCGCGAGGCCATCCGGCGTGAAGTGCTGCACAAATTGAACGCGGCGCGCGGCGGCGGCTATGTCTTTCTGTCCGACCACTCGGTCAGCAGCGGGGTCTCCGGGAACACCTACGATTTCATCGTGAACCTGGTGCGAGAATACGGACAGTATCCACTCCGGCTGGGCGAGTTTGAGGAGAAAATCTGACCGCCCCGTCAACCTTGAGGCTCCTATGGCTCCCGTCACACCGTATCCCCTGCTCGGCGTCACCTGGCACGCGGTGGGCGCGTTTTTCGCCGCCAACTGCTACTCCCCGCAGAAATACCTGAAGCGCTGGTCGTGGGAGATCTTCTGGATGGTCCAAGCCGCCTGGTGCTGGTTCCTCTGGCCCATCCTCGGCGCGATGCTGACCATTCCCCATCTCGGCCAGGTGCTGGCGGAGGCGCCCCGGGACCGGATGCTGTATTCGTTTCTGATGGGCGTGGCCTACGGCGTCGGCGGCACAGCGTTCAACCTCTCCATCCGTTACATCGGTTTTTCCCTCACCTATTCCATCGCCGTGGGTATCTCCAGCATCCTCGGCACGCTCGTACCGCCGCTGGTGCGCGGGCAGTTTGGCGACATCCTCGCCAAGACCGGCTCCGCGTGGGTGTTCAGCGGGGTGGCGGCGGGCGCGATCGGCATCGCGTTGTGCGGCGTGGCCGGCCGGTTCAAAGACGGGGATCTGCGCGCCCAGACCGGCACGGCGGGTGGCTTTCTCCTGATGAAGGGACTGATGCTTTCGCTGCTGGCGGGCGTGCTTTCGGCGGTGTACGGCTTCGCCCTTGAGGTGGCGGCACCGGTCGTCGAGATCGCGGAGCAGCATGGCGCGGGCTACTGGAAGGGCAACGTCGCGTACCTCTTCGCCAATACCGGCGCGTTTGTCACGGCGCTGCTCTACAGCCTTTATCTGGCGCGCAAGAACCGCACCCTCGGCGAACTGACCCACCTCGGCCCGGGCGAGGAACGGGCTAGCTTGGCGCTTAATTACTTTCTGGCGATCTGCACCGGCTCGCTGTGGTACGGGCAGTTCTTTTTCTACAACCTCGGCCACGTGCGTCTCGGGAAGGAATTCGCCTTCTCCAGTTGGGCCATTCACATGATCCTGCTCGTGCTGTTCAGCAATCTGGTGGCCCTCGTCTTCCGGGAATGGAAGAACTGCCGCGGCCGCACGTGGACGGCCATCAGCCTCGGGGTAGGCGTGCTCTGCGCCGCTGTCCTGCTGCTGACTTACGGCAATTACCTGGGAGAATCGCCCATCCATTAGGAGAAACCCGCCATGAAACGCTATGGAATGGTCATTGGCCTCCGACCGGAAAAGGTTGGGGAATATAAGAAGCTTCATGCCGCCGTCTGGCCCGACGTCTTGAAGATGATCCGCGCGTGTCACATCCGGAACTACTCGATCTACCTGCGCACGCTCGACGACGGCCGGCCCTACTTGTTCAGCTATTTCGAGTACACCGGCCGAGACTTCGGCGCCGACATGGCGAAAATGGCGGCCGATCCGACGACGCAACGGTGGTGGTCCGTCTGCAAGCCCTGCCAGCAGCCGCTCGCCGGGCACGCCCCGGACGAATGGTGGACCGGCATGGAGGAAGTGTTCCACGTCGACTGAAGCCGACGGACCGCCTCGCGCCGATCCAATCTCCCTTTCCTGTGGTTGCCTGAAACCACCCATGGACTGCCTCAAGATCCTCCGCGACGCCGTCCCCGGTGGAGACGCCACAACGGCCCGGACCACCGCCGACCAACCGCGCGCGGACGGCCGGCTCAGAATTCATCCGCGCGGAATGCCGTGGCTGGATAGCATCCCAGAAGCCGTCGGGGGATTGCCCGCCAGGGAAAGCGGCTTAATCGCTGAATAATGAGCGCCGCCGATACGACCAGATTCGTGGCGAGGGATCGATCTTGGGGTGCCGGAGGGATGCCCCCGCCCCGCCAAACGCGGCCGCCGGCCGCGATACTCCGTTTCCTATCATGATCACAGATCTCACCAGTCTTCTGGGGCCACAAAACGTTCTGACTGCCGCGGAGGACATTTTGCCCTATTCCTTCGACGGCACCGCCACGTTGAAACAGCGGCCGCGGGCCGTCGTCTTTCCCGCTAGCGCCACCGAAGTAGCCGCGGTGCTGCGGCTGGCCCGGACCCATTCCGTGCCGGTCGTCGTCCGCGGCAACGGCACCGGCCTGAGCGGCGGCAGCGTGCCGGTGGCCGGCGGCGTGGTCCTGTGCGTCACGCGCCTGGACCGCATTCTCGAGCTGGACCAGCGCAACCTCACGCTCCTGGTCGAGGCCGGCGTCACCACCCAGCGCATCTTCGACACCGCCGCGGCGGCCGGCCTGTTCTATCCGCCCGATCCGGGTTCGATGAAGATCAGCACCATCGGCGGGAACGTCGCGGAAAACTCCGGCGGCCTGCGCGGGCTCAAGTACGGCGTCACCCGCGACTACGTCATGGGTCTGGAGGTCGTCCTGGCCGACGGCACGGTCTGCTGGCTGGGCAGCAAGTGCGTGAAGGATGTCGCCGGCTACAACCTGCGCGATCTCTTCATCGGCAGCGAAGGCACGCTGGGCGTCGTCACCCGGGTGCTGCTCCGGCTTCTGCCCGCGCCCGCCGCGCGGCAGACACTCCTCGCCACCTACCCGACGATGGCGGCCGCGGCCGAGACGGTCTCGGCGATCATCGCCGCCCGGATCATCCCCTGCACGCTGGAATTCCTCGACCGCCGCACCCTGCGCTGCGTCGAGGACTACGCGCATGTCGGCCTGCCGCTCGACGCCGAGGCCGTGTTGCTGGTCGAGACCGACGGCCATCCCGCCGCGGTGGCGGACGAGGCCGCGCGGATCGAGGAACTCGCCCGCCGCCACGGTGCCACCACGGTCAAGCGCGCGGCCGACGCCGCCGAGGCCGACCGCCTCACCACCGCGCGCCGCACCGCCTTTTCCGCCCTCGCACGGCTCCGCCCCACCACGATCCTGGAGGACGTCACCGTTCCGCGCAGCGAGTTGGCGAAGATGATCGGCTTCGTGCAGGAGGTGGCAGCCCGCCACCAAGTCGAGATCGCCACCTTCGGCCATTTCGGCGACGGGAACCTGCATCCCACGGTGCTCACCGACGAGCGCAACGCCGAGGAGATGCGGCGGGTCGAGCAAGCGCTGCACGAGATTTTCGAGCACGCGCTCCAGCTCGGTGGCACCATCACGGGCGAGCACGGCGTGGGTCTGGCGAAGAAGGCGTTCCTGCGCCAGCAGCTCGGCGACGCGAGCTACGCGTTGCTCAAGCAGATCAAGCGAACTCTGGACCCCTCCGGCCTGCTGAACCCCGGGAAGATCTTCGAGTGAGGCTCAACACGGACAATCTCCTGCAGTCGCTCGACTATTCGGTTTTGCAGCAGTGCATGCACTGCGGCCTGTGCCTGCCGACGTGTCCGACGTTCGTGGAAACGGGCCGGGAGCGAAACTCGCCGCGGGGCCGCATCGCGCTGATGCGCGCCGTGGCCGACGGGGAACTCGCCCTAGGCCGCGCCTTTGGCGACGAGATGTATTTCTGTCTCGGCTGCTTCGCCTGTGCAACCGCCTGCCCGGCCGGGGTGGATTATGCGACGCTGTTCGAGACCGCCCGCGCCGAGGTGGAGCGTCGAGGCGTGCTGGCGAATCCGAAACGCGACTTCATCCGCTGGGCCGTCCTCCGCACCCTTTTCACCCGCCCGCGCCTCCTCCGCTTCGTCGGCCGCCTGCTGTGGCTCTACCAGGCCGGCGGCCTGCAGGCCGCGGCGCGCCGGCTCCGCCTCGCTCGCCTGCTCCCGCGCCGCCTGCGCGCACTCGAACCGCAGACGCCCCGCGTGCAACGCCGCTTCTCCCACCAGCTCATCGCGCCGGTGGAGCCGGCCCGCGGCGAACGCCGCCACCGCGTGGCCGTGCTGACCGGCTGCGTGCAGGACCTCGTGTTGCCCGACGTGAACCGGGCGACGGTGGACGTGCTGCGCGAGAACGGCTGCGAAGTGCACACGCCGCCGGTGCAGCCGTGCTGCGGCGCGCTCCACGCCCACAACGGCGATTTGGCGTCGGCGCGGGCGCTGGCCCGCCGGTTGATCGACCTGCTGCCGCCGGAGGGTTTCGACGCGATCATCACCAACGCCGGCGGCTGCGGCTCGCACCTGCGGCATTTCGACCACCTGCTGGCCGACGACCCCGCCTACGCCGGGCGCGCCGTACTCTGGTCGAAACGGCTGCGAGACATCCACGAATGGCTGGTGGAGATCGGCTTCCGCCGGCCGGCGGCGACGGGTACGGCGCCGGCCACGGTGACGTATCACGAATCCTGTCATCTCTGCCATGGGCAGAAGGTCAGCCACCAGCCGCGGGAGATCCTCGCGGCGATCCCCGGCGTGGAGCTGCGCGAGTGCGCCGAGTCCACCTGGTGCTGCGGCAGCGCCGGCATCTACAACATCACGCAGCCGGCCACGGCGGCGTGGCTGCAGCAACGGAAGCTCGACCACTTGGGGGCGACCGGCGCCAGCGTCATCGCGACGGCCAACCCCGGCTGCCACCTGCAGATCGAGAACGGCCTGCGGCAGCGCGGCGGACCGCCGGCACGCGTCGCGCATCCGGTGGTGCTTCTCGCCGAGGCCTACCGCGCCGTGCCGGACGCAAAGGGCAAAAGATGACCCATTCCAACGGCGGCGCATCGGCCGGCGCGGTCCGACAACCGCAACTCTCACCACACCGGGATCGGCAGCGAGTCCAGGTCGTGATACATGCGGTAGGGCGTGACCTCTCCGACGGCGTAGAACGGACGAAACTTCGCTTGGATGACTTTGCCATCGGGGGGCACGATGCGAAAGGTCCCGGCCTGCTGCGCATCGGGCACCAACCACTTCTCCACGTCGGCGGGCTCGGGGAGGCGCGGGATGTCCTCGAACACCCAGTCGTCCTGGACCAGAACGACGGGACCACGCACCACCGCAACCCGTCGCGGGTGCTCCCGGTCGACGGGCACCATCCGCAAATGCAGGGGTATCCGGATCTCCACCTCGTCACCGGGCGCCCAGGTGCGGGTGATTGCGGCCCAGGTTCCGGGCTTCGCTTCCACGGCGACGACCGCACCGTTGACCTTGGCCGAGGCGTCGCGCGTCCACTCCGGCACCCGGAACTTCAATGTGAACTGCGCCGGTCCCTTCATTCCGAGGCGGAGCGTCGACGTCTCCGCCTCCGGATACGCGGTTTCCTGCGTCAGCTTGATCTCGCCCGCCGGGCCCTGCCAGGTCACCTCCGAGGGAAGGTACAGGTTGACGTACAGACTCGACGGGTCCCGGTAATAGATCAGGTTGTGATAGTCGGCCACCGCCTGGGCGTACGAACCGGAACAGCACGAGTAGCGGGACACCTTGTAGACCTTCATCCCGCCGGTGACGCGGTAGTCCGAGTAATAAAAGTGCCTGCCGTCGGCGATGATCGGGAGCGCCGCCCCGACACCGTTGTAGAACAGCCGTTCCATCCAGTCGCCGTAGCGGGCCTCCCCCGTGAACCGGGTCAGATACCGCGCCATTTTGAAACCCGCCCACGAGCCGCAAACGGTTTCGAACGAGCAGTTCCGGGCCTCGAGGCTGCGGCCCAGCATCCCGTCGGGGGGCACCCACCGCTCCATGGGCCCGTAGCCGCCCGTGGCGAAGCATTGCGCGTTCTGGAGATAGTCGTAGGCGTTGCGCAGGATGCGCAGGTAGACCGGATCGCCGGTCACCTGATAGGCCATCGCCACGCTGCTGAAGGTGTTCACGTGGCTGTAGGCGTGGACGTGATAAGCGTCCCGCGGCGCG
>JBGOXZ010000152.1:0-6566 GCA_041479395.1 Opitutaceae bacterium | reverse complement strand
TCGCGACGTCGCCCACCTTGTTGTACCAGAGTACGTCGTCGACGGCCTTCTCCAAATCGTCAAGGCGGTGGTTGAGCGCTTCGAATTTCGTCTCCAGTTCGGAGGGGTGATCTTGCTTCGCCGCGGGCGCGTCCTCGCCGGTGGCGGGCGAGGGGGCGATTACGCCGGCGAATGCGGCGGCGGCCAACAGTCGCCGGGCCAGGGAGCCGACCGATGCATTCATGCCGCCACAGATAGAAGACCGGGACCCCGATAGGAAGCTAGATTTCAGTCCGGCCGCGCCTCACGCGGTGGCCGGCGCCGACGGTTAGCCTTGCCTCGACGGCCGGGATGGTTTTTCAGCTGGCATGCCTTCCACCCCTCAGGCCCGCTGGCTGCCCACCGTCGACGAAGGCTACCGGCACATGTTGGCGGCGATCGACACCGCGCGCGCCAGCGTGCGGCTTGAAACCTACATCTTCAAGGCGGGCGGGCCGGGCGAGCGGTTCCGCGCCGCGCTGTGCGCCGCCGCGGCCCGCGGCGTGCCGGTGCGCGTGCTGCTCGACAGCTTCGGCTCCAGCGAGCTGCCCTCGAACTACTGGGACCGGTTGCGCGCGGCCGGCGGCGAAGTACGCGCGTTCAATCCGCTCTCGCTTCGTCGCATCGTCTTTCGCAATCACCGCAAGTTGCTCGTGGTGGACGAGAGTTGCGCGGTGGTGGGCGGATTCAACATCGCTCCGGAATACGAGGGCGACGGGGTGGAGCGGGGCTGGCGTGATCTCGGGCTCGCGCTCGAAGGAGCCCCCGCCCGCTGCTTTGCGGCAACCTTCGATGTGATGTGGGATCACTGCGAATTCCGCCATCCGCGCGGATTCCGCCTGCGGCTTTCCCGGCTCAAACGGCTGCTGCGCGAACGCGGCAGCACCGAGGTGATCGCGACGGGCCCCGGCATGGGCCGCAATCTGTTCCGGACCTTGCTCATGCGCAGTCTGCGCACGGCGCGCGAGGTGCGTATCACGGCGGCGTATTTCGTTCCGGGTTTCCGCCTGCGCCGGGCGCTGATGCGCGCGGCGCGGCGCGGCGGCCGCGTCCAGCTCCTGCTGGCGGGCAAGAGCGACGTCCCACTCGCCCAGGCGGCGGGGCGCACGTTCTATCGCCCGTTGTTGCGGGCGGGGATAGAGATTGCGGAATACACGCCCCAGATCCTCCACGCCAAGCTGGCCATCGTCGACGACACGGTGTTCGCCGGATCCTCCAACCTCGACGCCCGCTCGCTGGGCATCAACTACGAGATCATGGTGCGCCTCGGGAATCCGGATTTGGCCGCGGAGGGACGGGCGCTCTTCGCGGCCGACTGGGCGCGGGCGCGCCGGATCACCCGGGAGGAATGGCGCCGCTCCCGGAGCTGGATCGACCGGTGGACGGGAGCGGTGGCGTGGTTCCTGTTGACCAAGGTCGATCCCTGGCTGGCCCGGCGCCAGTTGCGCGGGCTGACCTGACCCGCCATCACGCCGGGCGCAAGTCGGTTTTGGAGATGGGCAGCGTGCGGATGCGTTTGCCGGTGGCCGCAAAGATGGCGTTGCAGATCGCCGGAATGGCCGGCGGCAACGCCGGTTCGCCCATGCCGGTCGGCGGGTGGTCGGTCTGGAGGAAGTGGACCTCCACCGGCGGCGCCTCGGTGATGCGCAGCAGCGGATAGTTGTCGAAGTTGCCCTGCTGCGTGCGGCCGCGGTCGATGGTGATCTCCTGCAGCAACGCCGCGCCGAGGCCGTCGATCACCGAGCCCTGCACCTGGTTGATGGCGCCGCTGGGGTTGATGATCGTGCTGCCGACGTCCGCTGCCACCCAGATCTTATGCACCTTGAGCGTGCCGCCGTTGTCGACGCTCACCTCGGCCACTTCGGCGAAGTAGCCGCGGTGGCTGAAGTGGAAGGCCACGCCCAGCCCGCGGCCTTTCGGAACCATCCGGCCCCAACCGGACTTTTCCGCGACGAGCTTGAGAACGCCGGTCATGCGTTCGGCATCGTAATTGCCGCCGGCTTTGGCCGCGAGGAGGTCGAGGCGGAACTGCACCGGATCCCGGCCCGCGGCGTGGGCGAGTTCATCGATAAAGGACTGCATCACCCAGGCGATGGCGTTGCTGCCGGGGGCGCGCAGATAACCGGTGGGCACGCCGAACGGCATGAGGGTCGTATCCAGTTTGAAGTTGGGCACGAAGTACGCCGGAAACTCGCTGTCGGACAGGCCGGCGCCGGCGGCGGGACGGTCGCCCTCGCCGAAGGTCACGAAGTGATTCTGCCACGCGATCAACCTGCCATTGGCATCGATTCCGCCCTTAAGGAAATGGAAACCCGCGGGCCGGTAGAAATCGTGCTGGAGGTCGTCTTCCCGCGTCCAGAGGAGTTTCACGGGCGCGCCGGCGGTCTTGGCAATCCACGCCGCTTCGACCATGTAGTCGTTCATGAGGCGCCGCCCGAAGCCGCCGCCGATGCGGGTCATATGGATGGTGATGTCGCTCTCGGGAAGGCCCAGGGTGCTCGCGACCAACTCGCGGCCGGGCTGCGGGTTCTGCGTGGGCGCCCAGATCTCGAGTTTGCCGTCGTGAAAGTGCGCCGTGCAGTTCTGCGGCTCGAGGTTGACGTGGGCGAGGAACGGGTAGGAGTAGGCCGCCTCGACGACCTTGGCGGCGCCCTGCAGCGTGGTGGCGACGTTGCCGTCGTTGCGCAGCGTTTTGGCGCCGGGTTGCCCCGCGAGTTCGGCGGCCCGGCGGGCGAAACCCTCGCTACTCTGTGCGGCCGCCGGGCCTTCGTCCCAGGTCACGCGAAGTTGCTGGCGGGCGGTGCGCGCCGCCCACCACGTGTCGGCCACGATGGCCACGCCGCCGAGCAGGCCGCTCAGATCGTTGCCGCCGTCGACGACGAAAGCGTGGCGCACACCGGGCAGGGCCTTGATGCGGTCGAGATTCGCGCTGGCGACCTTGCCGCCGAACACCGGGCATTTTTCGAACACGGCGTGGAGCATGCCCGGCACCTGCACGTCGATGCCGAAGAGCGGTTTCCCAGTGACGATGGCGGGATTATCAACGCCGGAGATGGGCTGGCCGATGATCTTGTAGTCCTTCGGATCCTTCAACATGACTGACTTGAGATCCGGGGCGGGCAGGGTGGAGGCCTTGACGGCAAGCTGGCCATAGGTGAGCTGGCGGCCGCTGGGCCGGTGATGCACGGCCCCCGATGAGGCATAGCACTCCGACTCTGGCACGTTCCAAATCTGGGCTGCGGCGCTCACCAGCATCTGTCGCCCGGCCGCGCCGACGCGACGGAGTTCGTCCCAGTTCAGGGGCGTCGCCATGCTGCCGCCGGCAAACTGGGCGCCGTATTTTTTCGGATCGCTGAGCGCCTGTTCAATTTTGATGCTCTTCCAGTCGACCTCGAGTTCCTCGGCGATGAGCATGGGCATCGAGGTTTTCACGCCTTGGCCGATCTCGGGATTTTTGGCGATGATGGTCACCACGTTGTCAGGCGTGATGCGGATGAAGGCGTTGGGCTCGAACTCGGCCGCGGTCGGCTCCATCGCGGCCAGCGCCCTCGTTCCGCCCCGAAGGTAGAGGCCCACCAGCAATCCGCCGCCGGCGAGGCCGGAGACGCGCAGGAAGGATCGGCGGTCCATGACAGGAGTCGATTGGTTCATGGCGCCTCCTTATTTGGCGGCCGCAATGGCGGCGGCCCGATGAATGGCCTCGCGGATGCGCAGGTAGGTGGCGCAGCGGCAGAGGTTGCCGGCCATGGCGTCATCGATTTCGGCGTCCGAGGGGTTGGCACTGCCGGCGAGGAGCGCGGCGGCGGTCATGATCTGGCCAGCCTGGCAGTAGCCGCACTGGGGTACGTCGTGCTCGCACCAAGCCTGTTGGAGCGGATGCAATCCGTCCGGTGACAGGCCCTCGATCGTGGTGATTTTGATGCGGGCGACCGTGGCGACGGGCGTCATGCAAGAGCGGGCCGGCACGCCATTGAGGTGCACGGTGCAGGCGCCGCACTGGCCGATGCCGCAGCCAAATTTGGCGCCCTTGAGGTCGAGCAGATCCCGCAAGACCCAGAGCAGGGGCATGTCGGGAGGCGCCTCCACCGGAAGGGACTGCCCGTTGATGTTCAGCTTGTAGGAGGACATGGTGCGAAGCAGGCGAAAGGAGCGGGTGCGCTGGACCCCGGCAAAGATGCGTGTGTCCCTTGGCGCGTCAAACAGGCGGCGCAAAAATGCCGGACCTGCTATGCGGCGGAGACCTCAGTCCCCAGGTATGGAATGTGCGCCTCGTGGAGGGCGGTGCTCCCGCACCGCCATTGGGTGGCGAAACCAAGGGAAACGGCTCGGCGGGAGCTCCGACAGGAGTCGCGAGTCTTTCCTCGGACCTCGCCCTCCAAGCTGGAGGAACGCATGCCCTGGAGGCAACCATGCGGATGACCCTCGAGATGGAAGCAGACTCGGCGCCACTGAAAGGTGGAGCCCGCACTCCGTGCGGGCTGGCCGACGGCCGCAGGAGAAAACCCGCACGGAGTGCGGGTTCCACCACGGCCGACTGAATCGTGCCGGCTGGAGAGCGTTCTGCCGTACGGCAGAACGGTCCGCCGGCATTCGCCACCAGGCGCCTTACTTCGCCGCGCCGCTGCGCCGGGCCACCCAGTCGATGATGGCGGTATCGTTCCGTTCGTTCCGCCACACGAGGCTCAAGAACTCGGCCGGATGGATATCGTGGGTCTGGAAGAAACGCCGGTCGCCGCCGCAGCAATACATGAGCGAGGCGGGCAGTTCGCCGCGGAGTTTGGCCTTGGCCTTCGGAATGATGCGCGGCAGCCACTCGATGCCGCGCACGGCGTCGGTCTTGGCGGGCATCTTCGCCTCGTCCAGCACGGCGGGTGACGGTCGGCCGCCCTGGGCGTTGAGGAAGTAGTCGCGGCGTACGAGTTCGATGGCGAGGGCGGTGTCCCAGGTGGGCTCGCCGCCGGAGGTGAAGTCTTCGGCGTAGTCGTAAAGGTGCTGGGCGGTGAGGCCGTTGGCGGAGAGGAACGCCAGCTCGTCCGCGGTGAAGTAGGTGTTGGCGTCGCGCTGGCCCTGAACGTAGAGCCGGCAGGCCTTGTCCCACAGCGGGTGGAGTTTCTCCGCGAAATCGTAGTGTTTCATGCGGAGGGCCAGTGAACGCAAACCCCGCGGGGATGCAAATAAAGCGCGCCGTGGCGCGGTGCTTCAGCCCGCGCGCAAACGGCCGACGCAGCAGGCTCAAGCCCTGTGCCAGATCGCGCCCGGCATCCGGGATCGCCGGTAGCCCTAATCCGCCTGCACGAATTCCTGCTGCACGTGCACCGCGACCGGTTGGCGTTCTCGCGTGGGTGCGGCGAAACGCCACTGGTCGAGCGCATCGACCGCGGCCGCGGCAAACAGCGTGTCCGAGGCGTGCATCACGACCGGCATGCGGGGCCGGCCGGTCTCATCGACGTAGAAATCGAGGAGGACGCGGCGGTGCTCGCCGCCCGGCGATTTGGCGACCGGGGCATAGCGGGGCTGGATGGTCTTCACGATCTGCAGCGGTTGATCGAGCTGCTCCGGGCTGCACACCTGCGAAATCACGCGCTCACCGCGCCAGGAGCGGACGAAGATGTCGAAGTATTCGGTGGGGATGACCGACATGACCTTGCGATCAGCCTGGAAGGTGAACGTCACCGTGCTGCGAGTCGCGATCGGTTCACCATCGCGGCGCGCGGGCTCAAAGCGCCACTCCTTGAGCGCGTGCACGGCCTCGTCGGCAAAAGCTTTGTGAGTGTAACTGATGACCAGCCAATCGACCAGCTTGCCCGTGGCATCCACGTTGATCATCACGCTGGCCTCGCCTCGCGAGGTGGTCATGGTATTCAGAGACAGCGGAAACTGCGGCTCGACGGTTTGAACAATCCGGATCGGCTGGATTCCCTTGGTTTCCGCCTGACCGGCCGCCACGGCGGGTCCGAGCGCCACCAGCGCGAGAAGACTGCGGGAAAGGTGTCTTGCGTTCATGATCTCCCAGTGCGTTGTCCGCATAGGATACGCAGTCCAAGCCGGGCTGCAACGCGCTTTTGTCCCGGCCGCGCTCCCGCCTGGAGAGTCTCGCCAAAACCCTACACGTGGTTTGGGGGCACGGCGTCGCTTTGCCAGTACAAGCGCGCGATGATCGCGTACGACCCGAACAACCTGCGGGCGAGGCCGTAGCGGCGCCGCGCAACGGCGCGCGGTACCTTCGTGGCGCGGTGCTTTGGCCCGCGCTCGTACCGCGCCGTCTTGGTGCGCCCAAGTTCGAAGAACGGCGGCGGATGCATCAACGCAGGCGGGCTGCCAAAGGTCATTCGGCTCAGCGGCCCTTCGGCAGGCTCAGGGTCCCGAGCCCGGGTCGAGGGAGAGCCTCGCCCTCCACATCGGAAGATGCGCAAGCCGGTCTTGACCGGCGCTCGTGATTGCGGTTGGTCTGAAGCGCGCCATCTCCACCGGGGCGGTAGCTCAACGGATAGAGCATCGGTCTTCGAAACCGAAAGTTGCGGGTTCGAGCCCCGCCCGCCCCGCCAGCC
>JBGOXZ010000151.1:0-6569 GCA_041479395.1 Opitutaceae bacterium | reverse complement strand
CATCGAGTACATCGCCGCGGACGAGTTCGTCGAGGCCACGCCCAAGTCGCTCCGTCTGCGCAAGCGCATTCTGAGCCAGACCGACCGCCGCAAAGCCGGGCGCGCCGGACGCAAGGCGGAGGCCGAATCACCACGAGCCAATTAAGCGGCGCCCGAAAACCGCCACCCCAAATTACGAAGGGCCACGAGCATTCTGCCGGCCGGCAGAACGGACCCTACGGGACGTCGGGTCCGCGTAGGGCGCGACCTTGGTCGCCGCCATCATCAACCCGGCTTCAAACGGCGCCGGCAAACAACCGCGCCAGGCCCGGGTAGGGCTTCAGCGGAATCACTTCAAATGCGATCAGCCGCTCTCGCACCAGCGGCAGCGTCCCCAGCACGCGTTCCGCTTCGGCCACGTCGGCGCACTCCAGGATCAGCACGGCGTCGGACCGATCCTGCCGGAAGTAGATCTCCCGCAGGACGCCGGCTTGCTGCAGCTCCCAAACGCGGGTGGCCTCCGCTTTCAAATGCGGCTTGAACGCGGCCGCGGCGATCCCGGGCACTTCCTTTTCCAGGGCGAGGATTTTCATGGCGGAAAACGCATTTGCGGCTGCTGGCCAGCCCCTACTTCACCGGAACCGCCTGGCGGGTGTCCCGCGACTCGCGGTCGATCTGCTGCGCCTTGATGAGTCCGTGCGCGCTGGAGTGGCCGGTGAGCTTCACGCACAGGCGGTCCATCAGAATGTAGACGATGGGAACGACGAACAGCGTCAGAAAGGTCGCGATGGTCAGGCCGCCCACCACCACGAGGCCCATCGGGTGGCGCGTCTCGGCCCCCGCCCCCCGCGCAAACGCGATCGGCACCGCACCAAGCACGGTGGAGATGGCGGTCATGATGATCGGACGGAAGCGAATCGTCGACGCTTCGTAGGCGGCGTCAAAAGCGCTCTTCCCCGCCATCTGGAGCTGGTTGGCGAATTCCACGACGAGGATGCCGTTCTTGGCCACCATGCCGATCAGCATGATGAGGCCGAAACGGGAGAAGAGATTGTCCGTCATCGGCGCGCCGAAGAAGCGCGTCGCGTACAGCACGACCAAGCCGCCCGACACCGCCAGCACCACGCCGGTGAAGATCGTCAACGGGTGGATCCACGACTCGAATTGCGCCGCCAGAATCAGGAACGTGAAGACCAGCGCCAGACCAAACAGCATGTAGGTGTCGCTCGCACTTTCGACGAAATCCCGCGTCTCCCCGTCCCATGAGAAGGTGTAGCCTGCCGGCAGGATCGACCGCGTTCGGTCCGTCAGGTAGGCCACCCCGTCGCCAATGGTATACCCGGGCGCCATCTGGGCCGAGACCGTGACCGAGCGCAACCGGTTGAAGTGGGGAAAACTTTCGGGCACGACCGTTTCGTCGTAGGTGACGAGGTTGCTGAGCTGGATCAGCTTCCCATCGGTCGACTTCACATAAAGGTGGGCCAACGCCGATGGCGTGGTGCGTTCGGCATCCTCGACCTGCACCAAGACGTAGTACAGCTGGTTGCCGCGCTGAAACTGCGTCATCCGCCGGCTGCCGAGGAGGGTTTCCAGCGTCGCGGCGATGTCGGAGACGGGCACGCGCAGGTCGGCAGCTTTGGCGCGATCAATGCGCACGTCGAGCTGCGGCTTGATCGGTTCCGGATCGACGCGGGGCAGGAAGAAAAGGTCGCTGCCCCGCATGATGGTGAGCACCTGCTGGCCGAGTCCCTGCAGCCGGTCGAAGTCGCTGCCCTGCAGCACGAGCTGCACGCCCGCGCCGCCGCGCTGCACGAACGGCCGCACCGGGGTGGCCGCAGCCTGTCCGCCGGTGATGACCTGGCGGAACTTGCGCCGCATCTCGTCGACGATCACCTGCGTCTTGCGGGTGCGTTCCTCCCACGGCTTGAGGGTAACGAAGATGAAGCCGCGTCCGCCGTCGCCGGTGCGGTGAAACGTGCGGTCGGTCTCGGGCAGCTCGAGCAACATCTGCTCCATCTGCCGCGAGTAGATTGCGTTGTACTCCGGAGTGGAACCCACCGGCCCGATGAAGCTGGCAAAAAACACGCCGCGGTCCTCCAGCGGCGTCAATTCCCGCTGCAGCTTGGTGTAGAGCCAGGGGCCCGCCAGGGCGAAGAGAAGCGCGCCGGTCAACACCAGCCGCCCCCGCTGCAGCGCGCCGCTGAGCAGGCGGGCGAACCCGCGATTCAGCGCCGCAAAGAAGGGCTCCGTTTTCTCGTAAAGCCAGCCGTGCCGGGCATGGCCGTCGACGAACTTCGGCCGCAACAGCCGCGAGCAAAGCATCGGCGTGAGGGTCAGCGCGACGAACGCCGACACCAGCACCGAGATGGCCAGCGTGAGGCCGAACTCGTAGAACAGCCGTCCCGTCCGGCCGCTTTGGAACGCCACCGGCAGGAACACCGCCGCGAGCGTCAGGGTGGTTGAGATCACGGCGAACGCCACCTGGCGCGCGCCGAACAGCGCGGCGTGGATCGGCTCCTCGCCCTCCTCGATGCGCCGGTAGATGTTTTCCAGCATGACGATGGCATCGTCGACCACCAGGCCCACCGCCAGCACGAGCGCGAGCAGCGTGAGCGTGTTGATCGAGAAGCCCAGCCAGTTCATCACCGCGAACGAACCGATGAGGGATACCGGGATGGCCAGGAGCGGGATCAGCGTCGCCCGCCAGTCGCGCAGGAAGAGAAAGATCATCAGGATGACGAGGGTGGCCGCCTGGAAGAGCGTCGTGTAGACCTCGTGCACTGAGCGCTCGACAAACACGCTGCTGTCAAACGCCACCTCCACCCGCACCCCGTCAGGCACCTCCGCCTGGATCACCGGGATGAGCGCCTTCACCGCCTGCGCGACTTCGAGCAGGTTCGAGCGCGACTGCCGCAGCACCTGGACGGCCACGGTCGGACGGCCCTTGAAATAGGTGAAGCTGCGGTAGTCCTCCGAACCAAGTTCCACCCGGCCGACGTCGCTGAATTTTACCTGATAGCCGTTCCGCGTGGCCAGGACGAGGTTCTCATACTCCACCATCTCATCCATGCGCCCCCGCAGCCGCACCGGAAACTCCCGGGCGACCGATTCGATGCGGCCGCCGGGCAGATCGATGTTCTGCTGCCGCAAGGCCTGATCGATGTCGGCCACAGTCAGATTGTAGGCCGCGAGCCGGCGGGGATCGACCCACAGCCGCATCGCGTAACGCTGGCCGCGGATGCCGGCCGAGGCGACACCCGGGATGGTCTGGAGGCGCTGCACGGCGAGCCGCTCGACCAGCTCGGTGAGCTCGAGCCGCGAATGCCGGTCGGAGTTGAACGAGAGGGTGATGACGGGATCGGCGTCCGCGTCCGCCTTGGCGATCTGGGGGTCGTCGATTTCCGGCGGGAGCCGGCCGCGCACGCGGCCGACCTTGTCGCGCACGTCGTTCGCCGCCTCGTCGAGGTTCCGGTCGACGTTGAACTCAATCATGATGCGGGAGCGCTGTTCGCTCGAATTCGACCGGATGATGCGAATGCCGTCGATGGCCGAGACCTCCTTCTCGATGATTTCAGTGATCTTCGTCTCGACCACTTCAGCCGAGGCCCCCGGATAGTTGGTCTCGATCGTGATGATCGGCTGATCGATGTCGGGGTACTCCCGCACCGGCAGGCGGCCAAACAACAGCAGCCCCACCAGCACAATGATGATGGACGCCACCAGGCAGACCACCGGCCGCTTGATCGAGACGTTCGACAGGACCATGGGCTACTCCCCCACCCGGAACTCGGACCGCAGGGGTTGCGGATCAAGCTTCGCCCCCGGATACAGCACCAGCCCACCCACGCCCGACGCCACGACCAGCTGGTTTTCCGGCAGTTCACCTTTGACGGGATTGATCTCCACGAGGCCGCGGGCCCGCAGTCCCAGGTTCACCGGGATGAACTCCGCCACCTTGTCGGCGCCCTGTTCGCGCACCGCAATCACCTGCGTGCCCTGCTGGGACATCAGGATGGATCCTTCGGGCACGGTGAGAGCGCCGCGGTGGACCTCGAGCACCAGTTCGATGTTGGCAAACATGCCGGCCTTCAGCGCCGGCGGAGGATTGTCGAGGTAGCCTTTGACTTCGCAGGACCGGGTGTCCCGGTCGATGACCGCATTCACAAAATACACCTCGCCCTGCACGGGTTGGTCTGACGCGAACGCCTTCGCCTGCACCGTGAGCTTTGTGCCCGGCCGCACCTTGGATTGATAGCGCTCCGGCACCTGGAATTCGATCTTCAGACGGCTGAGATCATTGATGGTGGTGATATTGCTGGCCGCGTTGACGTAGTCGCCGGGTGAGATGGAACGCGCGGCGGCGACGCCGGCGAACGGCGCCTTGACCTCGGTCTTATCGAGGCGGACCCGCAAAAGCGCCAGTTCCGCCTTGATGGTGGAGTATTCGGAGGAAGCGCGGTCGTAGTCGGCCTGGGTGTTGGTCAGCGTCTGGCGGAGCTTCTCGGCCCGCTGGAGATTGAGTTCCGCCAGCTGGAACCGCGCCTCGGCCTGCGCAAGTTGCGCCCGCAGTTCGGAATCGTCGATTTTCAGCAGCACCTGGTCCTTCTCGACCCGCTCGCCCTCGTTGAACGAGATGGCGCGCACCTGGCCGGCAATCTCGGCGCGGATTTGCGCCGATTCGTTGGGCGCGAGCGAGCCCACGAGGTTCAGGGTCTCGACCAGGTCGCGCCGCTGCACGGGCACCACCTCGACGGCCTGGCGTTGCTGGCCGGCGGCGACGCGGTCAGCGTTCTGCTCGTTTCGGGCACAGCCCGTCGAACCCAGCGCGACGGCGCCGGCGACGAGCACGATGAAGCTCCGGCGATGGGGAGATCGCATGGTGGCAAGGTATCGCATTCGCCGCAGGCACGGCACGCTTTTTCGTGCCGCCGCCGGCGGTTCCGCCGCCGTGTTGAACGCGGCGGGGCCGGCCTAGGCGGTCAGCCTGGAATAGTCGTCGGCCGACAGCAGCGCGCCTGCCTCGGCAGGATTCGCGACTTTGAGCTTGATCAGCCAGCCGTCGTCGAACGGCGACCGGTTGACCGTCTCCGGCGCACGGTCAACCGCGGTGTTGACCGCCACCACGGTGCCCGCCACGGGCAGGTAGAGATCGGAGGCGGCCTTGACGGATTCGACCACGCCAAAGGTTTCGCCAGCCTTGAAGGCGGCGCCCACCTTGGGGAGCTGCACAAAGGTGATGTCACCGAGGCTGTTCTGGGCATAGTCGGTGATGCCGACGGTCGCCGTGCCGTCGTTCTCCGATTTCAGCCACTCGTGGGATTTGGCGTACCTGCGGTCGGGTCTGACACTCATGAGAGGATTATTGCTTTAAGGGCACGAACGGAGGTTTGACGAGCTGCAAGTTTATTCGCGTGCCCCGGATGTCGACAGCCAGGGGCAGGGCGGCCGCACTGGCTGCCACGAGCGCCGACCCAATCGCCTCGTTCAAGATGGGCGAAAGCGTGCCCGACACCACCTGCCCTACCTCGCCCGCCGGGCCCAGCACGGGCGTGCCCGCGCGCACGATGCGGCGGTCGCCGGTCTTGAAAAAGATGATCTTTTTCGCCGGGCCTGCGCCCTTCTCCGCCGCCAGCGCGGCACGGCCGACGAAATCGGGGCCCTTGTCGAACTTCACCGTCCAGCCCAGGCCGGCGGCGATGGGCGACACCTCGGCGGTGATCTCGTGGCCGTAAAGTGGATAGCCCGCCTCGAGGCGCAGGCTGTCGCGCGCCCCCAGGCCGGCCAGCTCGAGCCCGTGCGGCGCGCCCGCCGCCAGCAGGGCCTCGGCGAGGCGCAGGGCGTCGCCCGCGGCATGGTAAAGCTCAAAGCCGTCCTCGCCCGTGTAGCCCGTGCGGCTGAGCAGGCAGCGCACGCCCGCCACGTTGTCCTCGATGAAATGGTAGTATTTGACGAGGTCGAGCTTCGCGTCAGTCAGCGACTGCACGATGCGCGCCGCCCGGGGTCCCTGTACGGCCAGCAGCGCGTAATCGGCGGAGCGGTCGGTGACGGTGACGTCGAATGCCGCCGCCTGTTCGCGCAGCCACGCGAGATCCTTGGCGATGTTGCCGGCGTTGATGCAGAGAAAATACACCTCCGGGCCGCGCATGTAGACCAGGAGGTCGTCCACCACTCCGCCCGTCGGGTAGCACATCGGAGAGTAGAGCACGCGGCCGGGAAACAGGCGGTTCACGTCGTTCGTCACGAGGTGATTGAGGAAGGCGGCGGCACCGGGACCGCGCACATCGACTTCGCCCATGTGGCTCACATCGAAGAGACCCGCGGCCCGGCGCACGGCCTTGTGCTCCTCGAGGATGCTGCGGTATTGCACCGGCATCTCCCACCCGGCGAAATCCACCAGACGCGCCCCGTGGGCGACATGAAAGTCGCGCAGAGACGTGGACTTGACGTTGCTCATTCCGTGACCCTAACCGGCTGCCCCGGGGGATGCGCAAGGAAGTTCTCATCCCAGCGGCGTCCCACGCTTTCATTGCGAGGAGCTCTGCTGTCTGGCCAGCAGAGCGACGAAGCCATCCAGCCCGTCGCCTGGGGCT
>JBGOXZ010000150.1:0-6593 GCA_041479395.1 Opitutaceae bacterium | reverse complement strand
GGTCTGCGGTCGGGTCAATGATGCCGATGATGAGGTTGCGCAACGGCGACTTCTGATCCTTGACGAAGTCGCGCGTGGCGGAACCGTCGGTCGAAAGAATGACGCGCTGGTGCAGGCCGGCGCCGTGCGGGTCGAGCGCGAGGATGGGCGTGCCTTCGTCGCGGCCCTGCGCATCCAGCGGCTGGCAGATGATCGTGCGGCAGCCGTGCATGCTCGGGTGGCAGACGGTCGAAACGATGACTCCATCGACGCGGGCGAGGATCATGGCGGTCAGTAGATGCGAAGGTTGTCAACCATCACGCAGCGGCGCGTCCGGGTGAAGGTGCGCGGGTTGGTGATCCCCTCGCCCGTGGTGGTGGCGATCGAGTAGCTCAGGTACCCCTCGCCGCCGAGGCCGAGGCCGGCCAAGCTCGGGCCGTTCTTGACGAACAGCGTGGTGTCGAGGGCGCGGGCCATCTGCGTCATGTGGTCCACGTTGAGCGAGTGGATGATGGCGGAGTGCTTGTAGCCGTGCTCGGAGCGAAGGGCGTATTCGATGCCCTGCTCGACGCTCTTCACCCGCACGACGGGCAGCATGGGCATCATCTGCTCCTCCATCACAAACGGATGTTCGAGATGGGTCTCGGCAAAAAGCATGGGCGTGTCGGCGGGCACGGAGGTGCCGGCTTCCCGGGCCAGGACCGCGGCATCCCGGCCGATGAGCGCGCGGTTGAGCACCGCATGCGAGCAGCCGCCCGCGTCTTTGGACACGGTGAAGGCGGCGGCGGTGAGTTTTTCCAGCTGCGCGGTGCTGAGTTTCGCGGCACCGGCGGTCTGCAGACCCTCGATGAACCGGTCGGCGACCGATTCGAGGACGAACACCTGCTTTTCGCCGATGCAGAGGAGATTGTTGTCGTAGGCGCCGCCCTGGATGACATCACGCGCGGCCTTCTGCACGCAGCCGGTGCCGTCGACGAGGACCGGGGGATTGCCCGGCCCGGCGCAGATGGCACGCTTGCCGGAGCGCATGGCGGCCTGCACGACGCCGGGGCCGCCGGTGACACAAAGCAGGCGGACGAATTCGTTTTTTGCGAGGGCGTCGAACGACTCGAGCGTGGGCTTTTCGATGACGCAGACGAGATTCTCGATGCCGATGGCGGCGTGAATCGCCTCGTTGTAGGCCCGCACCGCCGTGACGGCGCAGCGCGCACCGCCGGGATGCGGGTTGAAGACGACGGAGTTGCCCGCCGCGACGATGTTGATGATGTTGCCGCTGAGGGTCGGAACGGAATGCGTGACGGGCGTGATGGCACCGACGACGCCGAAAGGCGTGTTTTCCTCCATCGTAATGCCGTGGTCCCCGCTGAGACCATAAGGCTTCAGCCACTCGACGCCCGGCACGAGTCTCACGATCTGGAGCTTCTCGATCTTGTGCTCAAGCCGGCCGATCTTGGTCTCCTCGAATTCGAGCCTGCCCCACTCGACCGCCTTGGCGGTGACCATTTCCTTGACAATGTCGATCACCTTGGCGCGCGCCGCAACGCCCTTCTCTTTGAGCTGCAGGAACGCTTCATGCGCCGCAGCGCAGGCTTCCCCGGCATCCGCAAAGACTCCAAAGCGGGGACCCCGGCGGGCGGAAGCCGGAACGGAAGCCGCGGCCTTCGGCGCCGCCGGTCTGTCGCCGCCCGGGGCGGGTGCCGCCCCACTCCGGCTCGGGGCCGCACGCCCAAGTCCGCGCAACACCTCCTCGACCACGTTGCGGAGGGTGTTTTCATCCAGCTGAAGTTGAGTGCTCATGGGAGGATGAAGGCAGGAACCGCGAATCATCAGGCAAACCGCCTATTTCTTCGCGGGATAGATCTTCTGGTTCAGGACGTCGACGGTATCGACAATGCCGGTGACGACGGCATCGACCGGCAGCGTTTTCATGCCGGCCGCCTGCCGCGCGGAGCTGCCCTGGCAGAACAGCACCAGCTCGTCCATGCCGGCGCCGAGCGTGTCGACAGCCACGATGGTATTGACGCCCGGACGGAACTGCCCGGGGCTGGCTTCGTCCACCAGGAGCGGTCGGAGAAGCAACAGTTTGCGGCCTTTCATCGCCTCGTCTTTCTTGGTGGCGACGACCTGGCCGATGACACGTGCGAGAAACATGGTGAGAGGCGCGCGGCAGAAACGGCCATCGGGACGGAGCGCCCGAAGGGCGATCCCGCCGCTGCGCGATGATGGTTATTTCTTCGCGGCCGCGGGCTTTGGCAGCACGGTTTGGACATCGTCGTGCGGGCGCGGAATGACGTGCACGCTGACGACTTCGCCGACGGCACGCGCGGCCTGGGCGCCGGCGTCGGTCGCCGCCTTGACGGCGGCGACATCGCCGGTGACGACAGCGGTCACGAGCGCGTTGCCGACTTGTTTGATGGGACCGACCAGTGTGACGTTGGCCGACTTGAGCATGGCGTCGGTGCCGGTGACCAGGGCGGTGAGACCCCGGGTTTCGAGGAGTCCGATGGCTTTGGACATAGGATGATGGGCGTTGGAGGTTGCGGTGGGTGTGAAATTCAATTGCGCGCGGCAAGGCAGCGCAGGGTCTCGCGCGCGACGACCAGCTCCTCGTTGGCGGGAACGACCAGCACCTTCACGCGGGAAGACGGCGCGGAAATCTCGCCCTCGACGCCATGCAGTGCGCCGTTTTTCACCGGATCGAGCACGACGCCGAGCTGGTCGAGGTCGCGTAAGATGGCGGCGCGGAGTTCGGGATCGTTTTCCCCGATGCCGGCGGTGAAGACGATCGCCTCGCAGCCGCCGAGTTCAAAGTGGAGCGCCCCGATCCAGTGCCGCGCGGAGTGGTGGAACACGTCGAGCGCGAGCTGGGCGCGAGGATTGCCCTGCGCGGCCGCCGCGCGGATATCGCGCACATCATTGCCGACGCCGGACAGGCCGAGGAGACCGCCCTCCTTTGTCATCTGGCGCTCAACCTCGGCGAGCGGCAGACCGAAGGTCTTGAGCACATACGGCACCGCGGCGGAATCGAGGTCTCCCACCCGGTTGTTCTGCGGCAGCCCGGACTGCGGACTGAGTCCCATGCTGGTGCCGATGGCCAGACCGTCACGGATGCCGGTGATGGAACTGCTGCCACCGAGATGGCAGGAGATGACGCGCAGCCGCGGCGAGCCGGGGCTCACGGGCGCAGGGCCGACCTGGTAGAGGCGCCGGACGCGCTCGGCGATGTCGGCCCGACCGAGCAACTCGGCCGATCGCTCGGCGATGAATTTGTGGCTGGCGCCGTGGAACCCGTAGCGCCGCACCCCCGCCTGATGCCACGCCTCGGGCACGGCGTAGCGCGTGGCCGCCTCCGGCATCCACTGATAGAACGCGGTTTCAAAGAGCGCGACGAGCGGCACACCGGGCAGCTTTTCCTGAAACCGCCGGATGCCCGCGGCATACGGCGGATTGTGGGCAGGTGCGATTTCCTTGAAGCCCTCCAGCGCGGCGATCACCCGCTCATCGGCGCGGACACAGCCGGTGAGGTTGCGGCCCAAGACCGTCTTGAAGCCGACGCCGTGCAGATCGGCCGCGGACTGGACGTGGCCCGCGGCCTTGAGTTCAGCGAGGCAATCATCGATCGCCTGGCCGTGATCCGTGATGCGCTCGTAGCCGCCCCTAGCCGCCAACACCGCCTCCTCTCCGTCGAAGCGGAAGAGGCGGAATTTGAAGGAGGTCGAGCCGAGATTGGCGACGAGAATGTTCATCACGGATGGCCGCGAGCGGACCGGCGCAACGCCGGGGTATTTCGCGGCACTGCGGAAAAGACGAAAACGCCTCAGGCCGCGCCGGAAATCCAACGGCCGAGCTGGGCCAGCTCTTCGTGCGGACGCGGAATGACCTGCACGCTGACGACCTCGCCGACGGCGCGGGCGGCCTCGGCACCGGCGTCGATGGCGGCCTTCACAGCCGCGACGTCACCGCGGAAAAACGCGGCCACATAGCCGCTGCCGACCGCTTCATAGCCGGTCATGGTGACGTTGGCGGCCTTGAGGGCGGAGTCCGCGGCTTCGAGCAGCGCGCAGAGACCCTTCGTTTCAATCATGCCTAGCGCTTCTTGTGTCATGAGGGGAAAAGTTGAGGTGAGGGTTGGGCGCCGGATCACAGGCCGACCTGCTTCAGCAGTTCGGGATGCGGACGCGCTATGACGTGCGAGCAAACGAGCTCGCCGACGCGTTTGGCGGCTACGGAGCCGGCTTCGATGGCGGCTTTGACGCTGCCAACGTCGCCTTTGACGACGACGGTGACATAGCCGCCGCCGATCTGAATCTGGCGGACAAGCGTGACGCTCGCCGCCTTGACCATGGCGTCGCTGGCTTCGACGGAGCCGACGTAGCCACGGGTTTCTACCATGCCGATGGAATCACTCATGTGGGTTGGAGGGTGAGGGTTGAGGTTGTTGAAGAAAATCGCGGACGAATCACTTCAGAAGCTCGACGGGCGTGTCCGGCTGGAGGGCGCAGGCGTTGCCCTCGTCGGTGTCGATGTGCACCTCGAGGCGAAAGTCGGCGTGCACGCGCACCAAGAGGCGGTCGAAGGTCGTCGCGCACGATCCCCCGATGCGCAGTTTCATGTGGTCGCCTTGTTTCACACCGTAAAAGGCGGCGTCGTCGGGGCTCATGTGCACATGCGGAGCGGCGCGGATGACGCCTTCCTTCATCTCGAGAAATCCGTTCGGCCCCATGAGCATGCAACCAGGCGTGCCGGCAATATTGCCCGAGAGGCGGATGGGGATCTCGAAGCCGAGCGCGATGGCGTCGGTAAGTGCAAGTTCGACCTGGTTGAGGTCGCGGCATGGCCCGAGGATGCGGAGGTTGGAAATCACCCGGCTGCGTGGCCCGATCAGCGTGACCGATTCCTGCGCCGCGTACTGGCCCCTCTGGTAGAGCCATTTCATGGGCGTGAGCGTGCGGCCCTTGCCGAAAAGCGCCTCCACCGCCGCTGGCGTCAAATGACAGTGACGCGCGCTCACATTTACCACCAGTGGGTTTGGGGCGAGCGCCGCACGCGGCAGGGTCCGGCCCAAGCGCTCATAGAGCACGCGTCGAACGAGATGTTCGACTTCAGCGCGATGCGGCAACGAGGTAGGCGCGAGCATGGAACAATTTGATAGATTTCGACCATCTTTTTGGAGATATATTGAAATTAGTCAAAGAAAAAGTTGCATTATCATTCAAAATCTTCCAATATCGTCCAGAAATGCATTCAGAGGAGCGTCAGGCGAAGATCGAGGCCTATCTGCAAGAGGCTGAATTCGCGTCGCTCGAAGAGCTTGCACATCGAGTGGGAATGTCAGTGTCGACCGTCAGGCGCGACCTCACCGAATTGGAGCGTTTCGGTAAAGCGAAACGAACACACGGAGGCGCTCGCACGCTTCAGCCTAAATCGGACGAGTTCGTCTTCAACGTTCGCGACACACGCCAGGTCGACGAGAAAGAGGCGATCGGCGCGGCCTGCGCATCGCTTGTCCAACCGGGGCAGAACGTCATCATCGACGGCGGCACCACGTGCTACCACGTCGCCCGGCACTTGGGTGACAAGGTCGCGCAGGTGATCACAAACTCGCTCCCTGTCGCAAACCTCTTCTCCGGCTCGAGCCGGCAGGAGGTGCTCGTTGCCGGTGGCATCATTTATCCCCGGCTGGGTGTGCTCGTGGGCCCGCACGCGGTGGAGACATTCTCCCGTGTGCATGCCGATGTGGCCATATTGAGCGGCAGCGGCATCTGTGAGGAAGGCATCTATAACTCGCACGCGCTGCTCGTTGACATTCAACACGCGATGATGGCCGGCGCTGCGAAGGTGATCTTCTGCCTCGACCACACGAAGTTCAACCGACGTTCGACCTTCTTCCTTTCGGATTTCGAGCCAATCGACTCGGTCGTCACTGATGCTCAAGCCCCTGAAGCGCTGGTGGCTACGCTGCGGGCCAAGGGAATCGAGGTGCTGGTAGCCCCGGCAGCTGCTCCCTTGGCAGCAGAATAACCCGGCAGCCGGGATCCGGGCCGCCCCTACGCCTTTGGTTCCGGACTTCTTCACAAATTCATTTTACCCTGTCTCAGCGGCGAAAATCGGCACCTTTTCAGAGGGAGTTCTCCCCGGTCCTGTCTTTCAATCATCCCTTCTTCCGGTTGGTCACGATGCCATCCCCGCTTTCCAAGCTTGGGATATGCGGGGTCAACCCGTTGTAGATGGTTCTCCAGCTGCAGGTCAGCTTTCGCTTCCCCCAAGTCGATTCATCCTTAGGCGCTTCACTTCCATTGTGTTACACATCGCGCCAGCAACTAGGCGCGCCAGCGATCGAAGCCCGTTCCATCCGACGAATCGTTACTCCAGCTCATCCACAGCGCAAAAGCCGCGCCGAGTTCCGAACCGCTCCACCCCATGGTCCCCAGCTGGCGGATTATTCGCCGCACCAGGCGATGGCTGCGCGCTGCGGTGCCTCCGACTGATCCAAGCCTCTGAACGCGCCCTTGCTGACAAGTTATTCACAGAGTTTTTCAGGGACGTTTTCAGAGCGAAATCAGCGCTTTTTCACGACCGAGTCGCGAGCCACTTTCTGTTTGTGCAGGTGGTCT
>JBGOXZ010000149.1:0-6637 GCA_041479395.1 Opitutaceae bacterium | reverse complement strand
GTTGGTGAGCGCGCCGTACTTGCGCCAGTCGACCGCCAGCGTGTGCTTCTCCGGGTCCTCGTGGCCGGTGAGGAAGATCAGGGACGAACTGGTGTTGCGCTGGGTCAGCGGAATTCCCGCGTAGGCGCCCGCGGCCAGCGCGGCGGTCACGCCGGGCACGACCTCGAACGGCACGCCGTCCGCCGCCAGCCGGCGCACCTCCTCGCCGCCCCGGCCAAAGACAAAGGGATCGCCGCCCTTGAGCCGCACCACGCACCGGCCGGCCTTCGCCTTGGCGACCAGCAGCGATTCGATCTCCTCCTGGGGCAGCGCGTGCAACTGCGGGCGCTTGCCGACGTAGAACTTTTCGCACTCCGGCCGGCACCACGCCAGCATATCGGGATGCACCAGGTAGTCGTACACGACCACGTCAGCCGAGGCAATCAGCTCCTTCGCGCGAAACGTCACGAGGCCGAGGTCGCCCGGGCCGGCGCCGACAAGATAGACAATGCCCTTAGCCGGATTCATGCAGTTGAACGTAGGGCCGGACCTTGCCTGCCCGCCGTAGCCTCGGCGGAGGCGGGTGTCCGCGCCGTCTTGCGAGGAAAGGGGCACCGACCAAGGTCGGGCCCTACCCGTACCGATCGGTACGGAACTGCGACGAGGTGAATGCGCGGCCAAATGCATGAGTCCGGCTTAGTCATGAGGAAAAGTGGGTGCAGTCGCGTGGGCGGGGAGCACAGGGCTTTGGGTCATCGCGAGCCCGGCGTTCTGCAGGCCAGCAGAACGCCGGGCGATCCAGCCCCGCCGCGGCGGCGGGGTCCAGCCGGATTGATTCGTCGCTCTGCTTCTGCTCCTCGCAATGACCTTTGGCCCGGTGTTCCCGGACGCGGAGGGGAGATTAAGGCCGCTCGGCCACCGGGATGCAAAGTTCTTTTGGCGCCTTCGCCGGGGGTGCCGCCGGCCATCGCCCGGCCTTGCGCCGCCAACTCCGGCTGGCCAAATTCGCAGCTTCCCTTAACGCTACCGCCCATGGACTATCGCAACCTCGGCCGCACCGGCCTCAAGGTTTCCGAGCTCTGCCTCGGCACAATGCAGTTTGGCTGGACGGCGGACGAAACCGCGTCGTTCGCCGTCATGGACGCATACCGGGAAGCCGGCGGGAATTTCATCGACACCGCCGACATCTACACCACATGGCACGCGGCGGGGCTGGCGGGGGGCGGCATGTCCGAGGAAATCATTGGCCGCTGGCTCAAGGCGCGCGGCGCCCGGGACGGCGTGATTCTCGCCACGAAGGTGCGCGGCAGGATGTCGGAGGGCCCGAACGGCGAGGGCCTCTCGCGCCACCGCGTGATCCGCTGCTGCGAGGATTCGCTGCGCCGTCTGCAGACCGACTACCTCGACCTCTATCAGTGCCATTGGGCCGACCTCGCGACGCCCATCGAGGAGACGCTGGGCGCGCTCGACGATCTCGTGCACGCGGGCAAGGTGCGCTACCTCGGCGCGTCCAACTACCCCGCCTGGCGGTTGATGGAGGCGCTCTGGCAGAGCGACCGGCATGGCTACGCCCGCTTCGTCAGCTACCAGCCGCAGTATTCGCTGATGGAACGCGCGGGCTTCGAAATCGAGGCCATGCCGCTGTGCCGGCACCACGGGCTTGGCGTCATTCCCTATTCACCGCTCGCCGGCGGTTTCCTTTCCGGCAAATACCGTCGCGGGCAACCGCCTCCCGCCGGCGCCCGGGCCAAGGAAATCGCGGAGAACTATCTGAACGAGCGGGGCTGGGCGGTCATTGACACCCTCGCCGCCATCGGGCGGGCGCACGGCAAAACCGTCGGCCAAACCGCTCTGGCCTGGCTGTTGACCAACCCGGTGATCACGGCGCCCATCGTCGGTGCCAACAGCGCGAGCCAACTCCGCGAATCGCTCGGGGCCGTGGGTTACCGGCTGGACCCGGCCGAAATGGCCCAGCTCCACGAGCCCACGAAATACCCCCGGAACTGGCGGCCAATCTGGGACTGAAGATGCCCAAGAAAATGTCATTGCGAGAGGCCGGATCAAGGCGAAGGAATTGGGAGGTGAGTCTCAAAGAGGACTCTCTCCCTGCTTGTCATGCTGAGCGCAGCGAAGCATCCAGCAGGACACCGTCTGCGACTTTGGCTGCGCTCAAGTGGATCCTTCACGTCGTTCAGGATGACAGCCCATGAGTGCATCGACCGAAACCAAGCATCGAAGCGATCCAGCCCTTCGGCACGCCCAGGGGTCCCGGGCACTGTCGAAAACGTGGATCGCCACGCCACGCCGCTGCGGGGGGCGCTCGCGATGACGAGACGAAGTGATTTGCGCCCGCCCTCGACGACAAAACGCACCATCGCATGAGCACACCGGAATCCAACAGCTACAATGCCGCCCTCGTCGGCCGCGAGGAGATCAACGCCCAGCTGCAGATCATGCGCGTTCAGCCCGCCGCCCCGCTCTTCGATTTCAAGCCCGGGCAGTTCGCCGTCCTGGGCCTGTTGGGCCGTGAGGCCCGGGTCCCCGAGGCGGACGACGAGGAACCGCCGGCCGAACCCGACAAGCTGATTCGCCGCGCCTACAGCATCGCCTCCTCCAGCGTGGAAAGGCAGTACGTTGAGTTCTTCGTCACGCTGATCACGAGCGGCCAGCTCACCCCGCGCCTGTTCGCCCTGCCCTATGGCGGCCGGCTGTTCCTCGGACCCAAGGCCACCGGGATGTTCACCCTCGATCGCGTCGCCCCGGGCAAGGCGCTGATCCTGGTCGCCACCGGCACCGGCCTGGCGCCCTACATGTCGATGCTTCGCACCATGCTCGTGCACGAAACCCAGCGCCCCTTCGTGATCCTCCACGGCGCGCGCTACAGTTGGGATCTGGGTTACCGCGGGGAGCTGGAGAGCCTCGCCCGCATCCGGCCAAACTTCACCTACATTCCCTCGATCACCCGTCCCCACGAGGATCCGCATTTCCGCGGCCACTCCGGCCGGGTCCAGACCCTGCTCGAGAAAGGCATCGTCGATCTGCTCAGCGGCGTGCCGCTCGATCCGGAGCGGGCCGATGTCTTTCTCTGCGGGAATCCGGACATGATCCAGGTCGTGAAGGAAATGCTGCTGGCGCGCGGATTCAAGCCCGACCAGGGCAAGGTGGCCGGCACGATCCACGTCGAGGAATACTGGTAGGCAGCGGCCCGCGGCGGATCCACCCGAGGCGCCGACGGGAGACGGCGGAAAAGGACGGCTGTCCGCGGCGGTCACTTCCGACCGAAGAGGCAGGAGGCGATGGCAAACAGGATCAGGATCGTCAGCAGGAGGATCGCTCCGTCGAAGAACCACGCCGGCACGAAACGCGTCGGCGGGGGTTCCGGTTTTTTCGCCGGCTTCGCGACGGCGAAAGCCAGCACCAGAAACAGCGCGGCGAAGGCGACAAACATCCAGCGGCCGGTATCCGGCACCGACCAGGTGATGACGGCCATGCAGAGGCCGGCCAGCCCGGCCACGCCGAGGACTCCCGCGAGAACCCACCGAAGCTTCATTGCCCGGCCAACCCCAGTGTCTGCACGATTCGCCCCATCGCGGCCGCAGGATGATCGAAATCGTCCGGGGTGAGTGGCAGACTGCGCGGGCCGGTTTTCTCGTGGAAGACGTATAGCGTGTCGACCGTGGCATGCGCGGCGAAGGCGAGCTGGCAGCCACCGCCGAGGCGGCCCTGCAGCAGGCGCTCCAACGCCAGTTGCCGCGCGGTCGCGGCGTCGAGCGCCGGAGCCAAGAACGACGCATCCTCCGCGCGACACTGCAGCGCGATGGCGCCCTGCCCCACCGCCGGCACCATCTGCTTGAAATCGAGGAAGCGAAACTCCACCCCGGGCCACGACTCGATACCGAGCCGCTTGAGGCCGGCGGCGGCAAGGACGGTGGCGTCGGCCGCGCCCGCCGCGATCTTTTTCAAACGCGTATCCACGTTGCCGCGGATCTCGGTGAACGCCGCGCCCGGGTACATCCGGGCGATCTGCAGCCGCCGGCGCGGGCTGCTCGTGGCGATGCTCAGCGGCGTTCTCACGCCCGCGCGCAGCAGGAGCACGTCGCGCGGATCCTCGCGCGGCAGGTAGCCGGCGATGACCAGACCGTTGGTCAGCTCGTTCGGCAGATCCTTTGCACTGTGCACCGCCACGTGCGCCGCGCCGCGCAACAGCGCCTGCTCCAGTTCGGCGGTGAACAGCCCCTTGCCGCCCTGCTTCTCGAGCGACCATTCGCGCCGGCGGTCCCCGGTGGTCACGACCTTGAGCAGTTCGCACGCGGCGTCCGGAAAATGCGCCCGCAGCCGTTCGGCGACCAGCTTCGCCTGGGCAAGCGCCAGCGGGCTCTTGCGGGTGGCGAGAATGACTCTTTCCGTCACAGAGGACACGGACGATAAGGCGAGTTCACCGAGAATGAAGCGCACTCTGTGCTCTCACTCAATCTCGGCATTGCTATCCTGCACGATCCTCGCGAACCGCGCAGAATGCCGTCTCACGCAACGGACGCGAAGCTCGCCAAGGTTCGGCGGGATTGATTCCCAACCCGGCCTTGGCGTCCTTGGCGGACTTTGCGTGAGGAAACCCATTTCCGGATTTGGCTGCGGCCGCGCCGTGCTGTGACCTCGGTGACGAAACAAAAGATCAATAAGCGGCCTGGACGCCTTTGATGTTCTTCTTCGTCATCCACGGCATCATGGCGCGCAGGCGCTGGCCGGTCTTTTCGATGGGATGTTTTTCGCCGGCGGCGAGCAGCCGCTTGTAGTTCTTGAGACCGGTCCGGTACTCCTTGACCCACTCCTGCGTGAACTTGCCGGACTGGATCTCCTTCAGGATCTTTTTCATCTCGGCCTTGGTCCGCCGGTTGATGATGCGCGGGCCGCGGGTGATGTCGCCGTACTTGGCGGTCTCGGAAACCGAGAAGCGCATGCCGGCGATGCCGCTTTCATACATGAGGTCGCAGATGAGCTTCAGCTCATGGAGGCATTCGAAGTACGCCATCTCGGGCTGGTAGCCGGCCTCGACGAGCGTCTCGAAGCCCGCCTGCACGAGGGCGCTGGCCCCGCCGCAGAGCACCACCTGCTCGCCGAAGAGGTCGGTCTCGGCCTCCTCCTTGAACGTGGTCTGGAGCACGCCGGCGCGGGTGGAGCCGATGCCCCTGGCCCAGGCGAGCGCGAGCTTTTTGGCCTGCCGCGACTTGTCCTGGAACACCGCGATGAGCGACGGCATGCCTTTGCCCTCGGTGTAGAGGCGGCGCACCATGTGCCCGGGGCCCTTGGGCGCGACCATGATCACGTCGATGGACTTCGGCGGCTTGATGAGGCCGAAGTGGATGCTCAGACCGTGCGAGAACAGCAGGCATTTGCCCTTGGTGAGATTGGGCGCGATGTCCTGCTCGTAGACGCCGGCCTGCTTCATGTCGGGCAGGCCGACCATGATGACGTCGGCGCGGCGCACGGCCTCGGCGGTGTCGAACACCTCGAACCCGTGCTGCCGCGCGACCTCCCGGGATTTCGAGCTGGGATACAGGCCGATGATGACGTGACAACCGCTGTCCTTCAGATTGAGGGCGTGGGCATGGCCCTGCGACCCGTAGCCGAGCACGGCCAGGGTTTTGTTTGCGAATACGCCGAGATCGGCGTCCTTGTCGGTGTAGACTTTGGCAGGCATGGGAAAACTTCGTTTTCGGTTCAGAGTTCCGGGTTTTGAGTTCTGGGTTGATCGTGCCTCAGGAGGTCAGGCGTTTGAGGGCGAGCTGGCCGGTGCGGGCGAGCTCAACGATGCCAAACGGTTCAATCAGGCCGAGGAACGCCGCGACCTTCCCCTCGTCGCCCGTGACCTCGATAATCACGTCCTTGTGGGCGACGTTGACGATCTTCGCGCGGAAAATGTCGCAGATCTGCATGATCTCGGGGCGCGTCTTGCCGTCCGCCTTGATCTTCACGAGCACCAGCTCGCGGCTGACGGCCTGGCCCTCCTTGAAGTCGGTGACATCGACGACGTTGATCAATTTGCGGAGCTGTTTGATGCACAGGTCGAGCGCGGAGTCGTCGCCCTTAAGGACGACCGTCATCCGCGACAGCGACGCGTCGTGCGTCGGGGCGACATTGAGCGTGTCGATGTTGAAGCCGCGGCCGGAGAACATGCCGGCGATGCGCGCCAGTACGCCGAACTTGTTTTCAACGAGGACCGAGATCGTGTGTCGCATGGGAGGTGGTGGTTGGGAGTGGTTTCGCGGCGGTCAAAAGGCGGGTGGCTTGCCGAGCCGAAGCTCGCAGCGCTGGGAAAGCCCGCCTTCGCCCCTCGGCAGGCTCGGGGCGACGGCGAGGCAGCCTCCGCTCTGCGCTGCGCTGCGAGCGTAGGCTGGTGGACGGCGAGGGACTCGAACCCCCGACCCCCTCGGTGTAAACGAGATGCTCTAACCACTGAGCTAGCCGTCCGGGCCGGGGGTGGAGATAAGCAGGCGTGATACGGTGGAACAAGGTTTTATTCGGGGCCGGGAGTCCATCTTTGCATTTGTAGGAGCGGCTTTACGCCGCGATTTTCCTCCACATCGGGGCATAAAGCCCCTCCCACAATCGGCTACACGCCCGCCGGCGCGGCCTTGGGCTTGAACAGTCCCTCCTGGTG
>JBGOXZ010000148.1:0-6675 GCA_041479395.1 Opitutaceae bacterium | reverse complement strand
TCGGCCATTGCCCTGCTGTGGACCCTGCATCCGCTGCAAACCGAGGCAGTAACCTACATCATCCAGCGGACGGAGTCGCTGATGGGTCTGTTTTATTTGCTGACGCTGTATGCCTTCATCCGCGGCGCCGAATGTCATCTATTAAATGACAAATCCGGAGGACGGCGGGCCGTCACCTGGTGGGCGTTCGCGGCGGTTTCCTGTCTCCTCGGCATGGCCACTAAGGAGGTGATGGTGACGGCACCCGTGCTGGTGTTGCTGTATGATCGGACGTTTGTGGCCGGAAGCTTCCGCGAAGCATGGCGGCGGCACCGGTGGCTCCATCTGGCCCTGGCCGCGACATGGGTGCCGCTTGGCTGGCTGATTGCCAGCACGGGCGGGGACCGGGGCGGCACGTCCGGGTTCGGCGTCGGCGTGGCGCCGTGGGCCTACTGGCTGACGCAGTTCAAGGCGGTCGCGTACTATCTGAAGCTGGCGGTGTGGCCGCACCCGCTCGTGTTTGAATACGGGACGTTTTGGGTGCGCCCCGTAGAAGCGCTGCCCTACGCGTTGATCGTGGTGCCGCTAGCGGTGGCCACCGTGGTCGCATTGTGGCGCCGGCCGGTGTGCGGTTTTCTGGGCGCCTGGTTCTTCGCAATCCTGGCGCCGACCAGTCTTGTGCCCGGCACGATCCAGATGATTGTCGAACACCGCATGTATCTGCCGCTGGCGGCGGTGATCGCCTTGGCCGTCGGAGGGCTCACGGTCTGGTTCGGGCGCGCCGGTCTCGCGGCCTTTCTCGCCGTGGCGCTGGCAGCCGGAGTGCTGACCGGGCAGCGTAACGCGGTTTACCGCGATGATCTCACCCTCTGGCAGGACACGGTGGACAAATCGCCGGGGAGCGCCAATGCCCAAAGCAACCTTGGGGCGGCCCTGTACTCCAGGGAAAGGCTGCGGGAGGCCATGCACCATTTCGAGGTGTCTTTCCGGATTAACCCCAACCTGGCGTCCATCCATTTCAACATGGGGTTGGTATTGGTCCGGACGAACCGTCTGAAGGAAGCTGCGGCCCATTTTGCGGAATCGTTCCGCATCAACCCGCGTTTCTATCCGGCCCACTACCAACTGGGACGCACGTTGATCCTGATGGGCCGGCCCCAGGAGGCCCTGGCGCACTTCGCGCAGGCCGTGCAGCTCATGCCGACGATGCCGGAGGCGCACTACGAGTGGGGCGTCGCCCTCTTCAAACTGGGCCGGGTGGCGGAAGCGATTCCTCACTATCAGGAGGCGTTGCGACTCAAGCCCGATTATGTTGAAGCGGAGTGCGATCTCGGGGTTGCCCTGTATCAAACGGATCGGACGGCGGAAGCGGTGGAGTGCTTCCAGCGGGCGTTACGGGTCAATCCCCAGATGGCGGATGCCCACTTCAATCTCGGGCTGGCTCTGGCCCGGATCGGCTGGACGGACCAAGCCACGGCGCAGTACGCCGAGGCGGTCCGCATCGACCCAAAGCATCTCGGGGCCCAGCTCAACCTGGGCATCGCGCAGGCCCAAGCCGGCAAACTGCCCGAGGCCCTGGCGCATCTCGAGCAGGCGGTGCAACTCGGGCCTGATTTTTCCGATGCACACTGCAACCTCGGTATCGCCCTCGCCGAGGCGGGCCGGCTGGAGGAGGCGGTGGACCAATACGACCAGGCACTGCGGCTCAGGCCCGATTACGCCGGCGCGCACTACAATCTCGGCAACGCGCTGCTCGGACTGCGCCGGGTCGCAGAGGCGAGGAGGCATTTTGAGGAGGCGGTGCGGATCGATCCCCACTTCGAAGCCGCCCGCGAAATGCTGAACCGCCTGCAGGCGGCCGAGTCCGCAGGTGACGCGCGATAGGTGGGAAGTCGCCCGCCCGCTGGCCGGAGTCGGCGGCTCGGGCCACCGCGGAAAACCCTCCCCCTTGTCCACAGGCATGCCGGTCTTTGCTGGTGAAGTGGAACGGTTGTGCGTATCAATACGGCTTCGCGACCAGGCTTGATCCGCTTCCCCTCCTCCACCCTCACCGCGTCTCCTCACCTCTGGCTTCGGACTGACTTGAAACGATTCAGCAGCAAGGCGCATATCCTGCAATGGATTGACCGCCGCGCCGGCCCGCCCGTCTGTTTTCTCCTGACGCTGGCGCGCCGGATCCGCGACCTGTTCGGCCGGCGCAACCTCGCCGCCCCGTGGCGGAGCGTGATCTTCCTCAAGCTCACTGAGCAGGGGTCGACCGTCCTCGCCCATGAAGCCGTCCGCGCGGCCGTGGCACGCGTCGGGCGGGAGAACGTCTATTTCCTGATCTTCGAGGAGAACCGCTTCATCGTCGACCTGCTCGGATTGGTCCCCGCTGAGAATGTCCTGACCGTGGAGACGCAATCCGCCTGGTCGATGGCGGCCAGCTGCTGGCGCCGACTGCTCGAGATCCGGCGAAAACGCCTCGACGCCTGCATCGACATGGAATTCTTTGCCCGCTTTCCGGCGGCGATCACGTATCTGACGGGCGCCCGCCGCCGGGTCGGATTTCACGCCTACTTCGGCGAAGGCCCTTATCGGGGGGATCTGTTGACCCATCGCCTGCTCTATAATCCGCACCTGCATACAAGCCGGACGTTCACCAGCCTCGTGCTGGCGCTCGATGTGGATCCCGCGCAGCTCCCGACGCTGGCGATCGTGCCGCCGCCCAGTCCCGCCCTGCCCCTGTTTCAGCCCTTACCGGAGGAACGGGTGGAAATGCAGCGGGTCATCGGCAGCCTGGGCCTGCCGGCGGATCATCGCTTGATTCTGCTGAATGCCAACGCGAGCGACCTGCTCCCGTTGCGCCGGTGGGCCGACGACAACTATGTGGCGCTGGCTCGCCGGCTCCTGCAGGAATTCGCCGACGTCGTCATTGCCTTCACCGGCGCGCCCGACGAGGCGCGGCGGAGCGAAGAACTGGCGCAAGCCGTGGGTTCGCCGCGCTGCTTCTCGCTGGCCGGCCGGACCACGTTGCGGCAACTCGTGGTTGTCTTCGGGCTGGCCGAGGCGCTGGTCACCAACGACAGCGGTCCGGCGCATTTCGCCGCCTTAACCGGAATCGACGTCGTCGCCCTGTTCGGCCCGGAAACTCCTTTGCTCTTTGCCGCGCCGGGTCCGCGCAATCATGCCCTGTGGGCCGGCCTCGCCTGCAGCCCGTGCATCAATGCCTTGAACAACCGCCAGACGGCCTGTCGGGACAATGTCTGCATGCAGAGGATCACCATCGACCAGGTATTCGACACGGTGTGCCGGATCTACCGCCTGAGAACGGGAGCCCGCACCGCCCCGACGGCATCCGATTCACCCATCCGATGATGCGCTGCCTGGGCCATGTCAGACGCCCCTGACAACCTGCGCTTGGCGACGCACGGCTGGCCGGTCGGTGCGCGCGAATAGCTGCGGCATGTCGTGCTGGGCGCGGCGGACGCGCTGGTGATCGGCATCTACGCGTGGATCGCCGGTGCGCCCGCGCACCCAGACTCGCTTTCCCTGTTGGTTCCGCTAGGCAGTAGGCAGCCATGTCCCTTCCGTTCTTTCGGCTGCTGCTCCTGCTGGGGGGCGCGAATGCACTCGCGGCCGTCGACCCCGCTGAGCCGCCCACGGGGCAGCTCATCGGCCACGCGTGGGCCGGTCATCCGGTGGGCTTCGCTCTGCTGACGGCCGAAGGCCGGCAGTTCGTCGCGTACTATGATGGTGAGCGCCGGCTGACGGTCGCGCAACGCCGGCTCGGCGAGCGACAATGGACCACGGCGCGTCCGGAAGGCCGGTGGCTGCCGAATCGGCGGCGCCCATCGAACGTGACCGGCTGGGACAGCCACAACTACCTCACCCTCGCGCTTGACCGCGACGGGTACCTGCATCTCGCCGGCAACATGCACGTCGATCCGCTGATCTACTACCGCAGCCGCCGCCCGTACGAGATCGGCTCGCTGGAGCGCATCGATCGCATGACGGGCGCGCGCGAGGACAGCTGCACCTACCCGGTGTTCTTCAAAAACGCCGCCGGCGACCTCCTGTTCCGCTACCGCGACGGCAAGAGCGGCAACGGCGGCGATCTGTACAACCGCTACGATCCCGCCACGCGTACCTGGCACCGGCTGCTGGACACCCCCGTGCTCGAGGGCGAGGGCCGGCGCAACGCCTACGCGCTGGATCCGGTGCTGGGACCCGACGGCCGCTTCCATCTCGTGTGGATGTGGCGCGATTCGCCCGACTGCAGCACCAACCACGTTCTTTCCTATGCCCGCAGCGTTGATTTGATCCATTGGGAGGATCACCGCGGCGAAGAAATTCCCCTCCCCATCACCCTGCCGCGCGGCGATATCGTCGACACCGCCGCGCCCGGCCACGGGTTGATCAATATGACCTTCAACCTGGGTTTCGACGCGGCCCAGCGCCCGGTCATCGTCTACCACCGTTATGATGACGACGGCTGTTCTCAAATTTACGCCGCCCGTCCCGACGGAGACCGCTGGATGAGGCGGGCGATCAGTGCGTGGGAGTTCCGCTGGGGCTTCATCGGAACCGGTTCCATCAAGGCTGAGGTGATGGTCGGGCGGCCGCGGCTTGACGCCGGTGGCTCCCTGCTCGTGGCCTTCTCCTCGGTCGCAGCGGGCGCGGGTCGCTGGCGGCTGCGCGCGGAGGATCTGGCGCCGGTCGAGCAACTGCCGGCGGGGCCCTCGGTGCTGCCCGCGCGCCTGCTTGGACCGCTCGGCACCTACCCCGGGCTCGAGGTCAACTTGCAGTTCAGCCGTGTCGGCGGCGTCTGCCACGTGTTGCGCTGGGAGACGCTTCCCCGCAACCGGGACTTTTCGCGCACGGAAATCCCGCCGCCAACCGAGCTGCGCCTCTTCGAGATGCCGGACACCGGCGCCGAGATCCTGCTACCGGTCGGGTCCTGACGGCACGGCACGTCATGCGGCAACGAGGCATCCTTCGCGGTTTTCTCCCTCTGGCGCTCGTCGCAGGTTGCCTGGGCTTCCTGCCCGCGGCCTCCGGTCAGACGGCGGCGCTCGTATTGGCCGACGACGGGGGCGGAGCCATGGCGCGCAACGCCTCACCGCCGTGCTGGCCGAAGGCCAGCCGCGCGGCCAGGTGCTCGCCGCGGTCTGGGTTCGCGCCGCCGAAGGTCTCGATGAGTCCGCCTTCGCGGCATTTCGCCGGGCGGCGCTGGGGGCGAACGAGCACGTTGTGGCCGGCATCGACGGCGATCGCGTCGATGTGAGCGTCCCCGGCCTGGCCGCGCCGCTGCAGCTCCGCGCCGACTTGCGCCGGGGGCAACGTCTCGCCACGGAAGGCGCGGACCCCGCCCTGCAAACCGGCATCCTGAACGTCAACGGCCGGAACCTCGGCGCCGCGCTGTCGCTGGAGCCCCATCTTTCCCCTGAGGATCCTGCACACCGATGTTCAAGGTTGAACATCGCTGCGCACAGCCTGTCGCGCGTGGACCGGATCGATTCAGCCCTTGGGCTTGCACCTCGTTAGTCCTCCATTTGCAGAATGGTCTTGCCGTTGGTTGATCCAGTCCGCCTGCCTACACCGCCCCAAGACCGCCGCGACTCGTGCATTGCGCACCGGAGAAAGCTTCGCTACGCCAACTATCTCTCATGAAAACCTCCCGCCATTCCGCTCGCTCGCTCCTCTGGAAATTGCTTTATGGCCTGGTAATTTCCACCACCGGTTGCGCCGCCGGCCACTACCAGAATTTCGAGGCGGCCGTCTACATCCCTGTCGGCGTGGTCCGCCGGCTGGCTGACCCGGCGGTCCTGCAGCGCGAATGGGAGACGATCAACCGGCAGGTGAAGATCGACCGGGTTTACATCGAGTCCGAGCGCGACCGGTTGATGGCCGACGAGCAGACGCTCGAGGACCTGAAGAAGTTCTTCACGGACCACGGTGTGCGCGCCTCCGGCGGCATCACCTACTCGGACAACACCAGCGGCCAGTTCCACTCGTTCTGCTACACGGACCCGCAGGACCGCGAGTTCATCAAGCGCGTCGCCGAGCTCACCGCGCGGCACTTCGACGAGATCATCCTCGACGACTTCTTCTTCGTCACGACCAAGTACGCCTCCGACATCGCGGCGAAAGGCGACCGCACCTGGACGCAGTTCCGCCTCGATCTGATGAATGAGGCCGCGGAAAACCTCATTCTCAAGCCGGCCCGGGCGGTCAACCCGCGGGTCAAGATCATCATCAAGTTCCCCAACTGGTACGAGCATTTCCAGGGCCTCGGCTTCGATCTCGACCAGGAGTCACGCCTTTTTGACGGCATTTACACCGGCACGGAGACCCGCGATCCCGGCATCACCGACCAGTTCCTTCAGCAGTACGAGAGCTACCAGATCCTCCGCTATTTCGAGAACATCGCGCCGGGCCGGAACGGCGGCGGCTGGATCGACACGTTCAGCATCCGCTATCTCGACCGCTACGCCGAGCAGCTCTGGGACACGCTCCTGGCCAAGCCGCGCGAAATCACGCTCTTCAACTGGGCCGCGCTGCTGCAACCCATCCAGCCGGGCGAGCGGCCCTGGCAGGCCCTGCCCACCAGCTTTGATTTTTTCAAGATCATGCCGCCGTTCTGGTTCGGCCCGGTGATGGACACGCCTCCGCCCACCATGGCGCGCGTGGCGGGCGCCTCCCTCGAGCAGATCG
>JBGOXZ010000147.1:0-6744 GCA_041479395.1 Opitutaceae bacterium | reverse complement strand
GTAGCGCGCGGGCGCTGTTCCGACCATGAGCACGAAGATGACCCTGGCGGTGGGCGGAGATCACGCGGGATTCGCGCAGAAGGGCGCGATCATCGATTTCCTCCGGCGCCGCGGCCACCCGGTCGAAGATTGCGGATCGTTCGATCCGTCGCCGGTGGATTTTCCCGATGTGACCGTGGCCGTGGGCGAACGCGTGCGCGACGGCCGCGCGCAGCGGGGCATCCTGGTCTGCGGCTCGGGGGTGGGCGCCTGCATCGCCGCCAACAAACTTCCCGGCATCCGCGCGTCGCTCATTCACGACATCTACTGCGCCCACCAGTGTGTCGAGCACGACGATGTGAACGTCGCGTGCATCGGCGCGCTCTGCATCGGCCGGAAGGTGATCGAGGATTGCCTCGTGGCGTTTCTCGACGCGCGTTTCAGCACTGACGCCGACATCCGCCGGCGCGTCGCGAAACTGGGCGACCTCGAGCGGCGCGCCGCGGCGGAAATGAACGCCAGAACCGCCGGTCCACCGCCGGGATAGGCGTCGTTTCTTTCCCGGCCGCGCTTCACCCCCAGCCCTGAAAAAGCCGTGACGAAAACCTCCCGCACCCGACACCCCTGGGGCCTCGTCGCCATGCTGGTCGTGGTGATGATCATCAGTTTCTTCGACCGCGGAAACCTGTCGGTCGCGGCACCGGTGCTCGCACCCGAACTCGGGATCGCGCCCGAACAGCTCGGCCGGCTCTTTTCAGCGTTTTTCGTCACCTACGCGTTGTGCCAGATCGGCGTCGGCTGGCTGTGTGACCGCGTGGACGTGAAATGGGTTTATGTGGGCGCGTTTTTGCTCTGGTCAACCGCGACACTCAGCACGGCGCTGATGACAGGATTCGCCGGACTCCTTGCGATGCGGCTCCTGTTGGGCGTGGGGGAATCGGTCACCTACCCGGCGACGTCGCGGATCCTCGCCGCGGTGATACCCGAGCATCGGCGCGGGCTGGCCAACTCGCTCATCGATGCGTTTGGCGCGCGCATCGGCCCCGCGATCGGCATCATGTGCGGCGCCTGGCTGGTCGCGGAACTCGGCTGGCGCGGATTGTTCGTCGGCATCGGCACGGCGGGACTGTTGTGGCTGGTGCCGTGGATCGCGTTCGCGCCGCGGATGGGTGTGAACCGCCCGGCGGCAGCCTCGGCGCAGGCCGCCCGGATCATCGGCTGGAGGGAGCTGTTTAGGCGCCGGGCCTTCTGGGGAACGTGCGGCGGACTGATGGGCGCCAACTACGCGTGGTATTTTTTGCTGACGTGGCTGCCGTCGTACCTGGTGGCGGAGCGCCACTTCAATCTGAAATCGATGGGCCTCTTCGGCGCGTTCCCTTTCCTGGTGATGGTGATTCCGTCCCTCGGCGGCGGCGTGCTGGCCGACTGGCTCATTGCGAAGGGACGATCGCCCGTGCGCGTACGTCGCGGGTTTCTCGCCCTCGGCCTGCTGCTGACCTCGATTCTGCTGCCGCTCACCGTGGTGGCCAGGCTCGAAGTCGGCCTGGCCGCACTCTACTGCGCGTGCTTCACGCTCGGCGTGTATGCCTCGAATCTCTTCGCGCTCACGCAGTCGCTGGCCGGACCCGAAGCCTCGGGCAGGTGGACCGGGCTGCAGAACGCGTGCGGCAACATCCCCGGCTTCATCGCGCCGTGGGTGACGGGCTGGATCGTGCAGACGACGGGCCACTACTATGCCGCGTTCATCGCTGCGGGCGTTTCGTGCCTGATTGGCGCAGCGTGCTTCGGTCTGCTCGTGCGAGAGTCGGACCGGCTGCCGGCGACCGTTCCAGAACCCGTACCGGCGGGGTGAAGGTCGGGCGAGGCTCTCGCCTCACCGCTTCGAGCCGAGAGAACCTGGCGGCCTAACCGAACACCGCGGGATTAACGCAATTGGGCGGGCGCTCGCCGCGGGATACCGCGAGGAGGTTGTCGACGGCCATCATGCCCATGCGCGTGCGCGTCCCGATCGTCGCGCTGCCGAGATGCGGCAGCAGCATGCAATTGGGCAGGTCGTAAAGTTCCGGTTCGAGCTGCGGTTCGCGCTCGAATACATCGAGGCCCGCCGAGGCGATCGTGCCATTCCGCAGCGCGCGCACGAGCGCCTTTTCGTCGATGACGGCGCCGCGGGCGGTGTTGATCAAAACCGCGGTTGGCTTCATGCACGCCAGCGCCGCTTCGTCGATGAGGTGATGCGTCTCAGGCGTGTAGTCGACATGCAGCGAGACGTAGTCGGACTCGCGGAGCAGCGTCTCGCGGTCGCGAAACTCCACGCCGAGCCGCTTCTCCTCCCCGCCGGACAGCCGCATGCGGTCCTGGTAGATCACGCGCATGCCGAAGCCCTGGGCGCGACGCGCCACCGCCTGTCCGATGCGTCCGAAACCCACCAGCCCGAGCGTGGCTCCCGCGATGTCGCCGCCGAGCAGTTGCAGCGGGCCCCAGCCCGTCCATTGGCGCGCACGCACCAGCCGCTCGCCCTCGCTGAAACGGCGCGCGGCGGCGATGAGCAGGCCGAAAGCGATGTCGGCGGTCGCCTCGGTGAGCACGCCGGGCGTGTTGGTCACGACGATATGCCGGCCCGTGGCCGCCGCGACATCGATGTTGTTGAAACCCACCCCAAAGTTCGCAATCACCCGCAGCCGCGGGGCCGCGGCGATCACCTCGGCGTCGATCGTTTCGGTAATCGACGGCAACAGGGCGTCGCAGGAGGAGACGGCGGCGATGATCCCGGATTTGGTGAGCGCGCGATCCTCCGGTTCGAGCGCGAGCTGGGTTTCGCTGCGCAACCGCGCCATCACGGCGGGTGGCAGGCGGCGGGTGACAAGCGTGCGGGGAATCATTTCACGGTGAATCCAAAGAAGTTGCGGTAGAGCACAATCTTAAAATCGCCGGCGTCTTTCACGTAAATGCGCACGTCGTAAGACGACGGTTTGAGGCAAAAGATCGGGCCGCGGTCGCGCTGAAGAGAGGGCGGTGGAAGGGTGGGGAGAAAGACCTCATGACTCGACTCTGGGTTGACCACACCGGACCCGGCCCGCCGGCGCCTTTTTTCAGACGCAATTAGAGGAGCGGGAAGCGGGGGGCGCAGAGGTCGGAGCCGGAAGCCCGATCCCGCGTTCGCAGGACTGGCACCGCGGTCCCGCGGCGACGCTCGTTCCGGCCAAAGCCATGACGCGACTCCGTTGCCTCGGTCTAGCCGAAATCATAGGCCACGCGTCGTGCCGAGAGTTTCATGACATACTCCTCGACGAATTTCGTGTGCAGCGGGTGCCGCCGGAAGGCCATCATCGTGTCGCGGTCGGGAAAGGTGATCGCGAGCGCGACGGCGAAACTGTCATCCACGACCCCACGCGGGCTGGGCACCGCCATGCCGCTGCGAAACTCCACCGGTCCCGGAATCTGGGTCAACAGCTCGCGTGTGGCCGCGAGCAATTTGTCCCGGGCCTCGCCGTGAGGTTTGTCGGTCCAGAAGACAACGACGTGCGTGAGCATGGATGCACAGTCTGCGCGAGGCCTCCCGCACAACAACCTTTTCCGTGCGGTTTTCCCCACGCCATCTTGGGCAGCGCGTTTCAACCGATGCCGGGGGAGAGACCGGGCGGCCGTTTCAGGACCGGTATAAGGCGCTGCCGGTGGAGCTGGGGGAAGCGCTGGCCGAAGTGGACCACCACGTCCATCTGATTCCCGTGCGCGCAAAGATCGTGTCGGCCGATCGGCTGAAGAAGGCAAAAGGGGGGCAAACTTTGAGGGCGTGTTGCCCCATCATCCTGCCAGTGTCAGACGTGCGGCGCGTTTCCACGTTCAATCACCGCGCGATTTGGGCAACACGTCCGTACGGCATGACCCCTTCGGCTGGGTCTTGCAGCACCCCGGAACCGTCCCGGGAAGCATTTGACGGTGCGCCCCGCACATGGTTGCGGATTCCCGTGCCTTATGCTTCGCCGCAGTCGGTACTTTTTTTCCCCGTTTTCTCATCCCGCCGTGAAACTCCGCTCCAACCCCGGTGTCGCCGTGCACGAGCCCAATCCGAAAAGTTGCCGCCCTTTGCGTCGTTCACCATCATCAACCCGCCGGTCATCAGGGTGCACCTCGGGAAGCGCGGCTGCACGATCGCCGAGGACTGCGCGTCCGCTTTTTATGAAACCCTCCACCCCGCTTCGCGCAGCCGTCGTGCTGTGCCTGCTGCTCGCCTGCGCCAATCTGCGCGCGTCGTTTCGCGACGATTTCGATGCCCCCATCGTAAAGGATGTCACCGGCCTGAACGGTTGGAACTTCTTCAGCGGAGACGGCACCGCCACGATGACCTTCACCGCGGCCAACGGGTACGCCACCGTCGGTGTCGACGCGACCGCCGATCGCCGCGGTATTTGGTGGGCGATCATCAAGCGCCAGATCTCAGCGCACCTCGATCTCGCCAGGCTTGCGCAGTCCGGCACGGAGTTGCGCATTGAGGCCCGCGTGCGCAGTAGTCATGCCCCGCGGCGGATCAATCTTAGTGTGAATACCCAGCGTACGACCGATTTTGAGAGCAACCTCATGGAGTTCGATCTCGCCGAAGCCAACGTCTGGCAGACGATCAGCTTTACCACGCACGATTTCGACGCGCGCCCCGGCGATCAGGTCTACGCTCAGCTCGCGCTCATGGATTGGGGTCTCGGCAAGTATCACGTCGATGTCGATTACTTCAAGGTTGACGTGGTCGACGCCGCCACCGCCGGTCCCGATCTTGGCGTGCCCCTGCCGTATCGCCCGCCGGTTGCCGATCCCCACGGTTTCCGCCACGCGGTCGCGGCAGTAGCGGGCGCCACGATCGACCGGCGCGAGCCCGACGCCAATCTCCATGATTGGTCCGCGATCGACGCGAACGGCCCCACGCGGATTCTGACGGTTACCGGCACGCAACTCGTGGTTCTTCGTTGGGATCTCTCCGCCTTCGCGGGTCGGAAAGTGGACGGCAGCGGACTCCTCGAGCTCAAAACGCACTCCGTCCAGCGTCGGGCCGCGCGCACCAAGGATTTCGGGGTGATCCGCGTCGTCGAAATCCTCGGCGGCGATCCGCGCTGGGACGACCAGACCATCACCTACGAGAACCTGTGCCAAGGCCATGCCTATGAAGACGTGTTCAACCCCCAGATGATCATCGACGTCGAGGTGAACGACACCCGGGGGGGCAGCACGCTCATCACGCTCTCGCGGCCCGTGCTGCAGCGCCTGCTCGACGGCCGGACCAAGGGCATTGTCCTGGTTCCGCTCGGCTCGATCAATGCCGCCATCTTCCCCGCCTCCGACGCCGCGAACGCGCCGACCCTGCTCTTCAACCTCGCGCCGTGAACGGGAGGCCCAGCCCGAGGGGGAGCCCGAGGGGGTCATGTGTGAACTACGGACCCGTTCGCAGGGCAAGCCCAGCATGCCCCCTTCGCGGCTCCCCTCCTTTGAACCGGCCATCAGTTAGTTTGACTCGTCGGCAGGCCTGGCGCAACGATCGACCCGCCGTTACGCATCCCGACCATCGAGGCCGGCAGCGGCGTTCTCCCAAAAAACATGCACCGTTCTCTCGCCATCGCATTGTCGACGATGTTGTCGGCACTCCCCGTTCTGTTGTCCGCCAGCGATCTGACGCCGGACGAGCAGGCGTTTTTCGACAAGCATACGTCGGACGTGATCCGGCTCGAGACGCAGAGGCTGGACGCCCCGGCGATCGTGAAGGTGTTTTCGTCGCCCTTCTACGCCGTCAAAGTGGTTCTCAAGGTCGCGGACGGCGAACTAAGCAACGACCTCATCGTGGCGCGGATCGGAGACAACCTCGTGAGCGTGAGTCGTCCCGGTTCGGATGGCGACCTGCCGGACCTCCAGAAGATGCTCAACCCGGATTTCAAACTGCGCACGGACGCTGACGCCACGACGTTGCAGCAGGCTCTCGATGCGGCTTATCCGATCCTTATGGACAGCGACAAGAAGACCAAAGCCTTTCGCCGCGCGGGCCACAGCTGGATTTTTGTACGCGGCAAATTCTTCGACAGCAAGTCCGGCTACATCTTCGAGACTGATGCGAGCGGCGCGATCACGTCCGTGAAGTATCAGCTGAAGCTTCCCTAATCGGCTTCTGACCGGACCGGGGCGGTTTGAGAAAATGGCCCAAGCCCCGGAGATCCGCTGGCGTTTCCGGCTCGGCATCAATCGGCCGGGTGAACGGCGACAGAGCTGGAAAAGGTGAAATGTGCGGCCTGACCCTTCGGTTTTCCCCTTCGCAACTGATCGTGCGCATGAAAAACGGCGCGAGAATCGCCGCCAGCCGGACCGCCTCGAAGCGGCTGCGCGAGCGGGCGGTGTAACCGAGGGCGCGCCGGGGCAGCCGGCGGGGAGCACCTTCACGCCAAGGCGCAAAGCCGCCAGGGAAATCAGTCTCGCATCCGAGGCTCAGCGCTTCGTCGGTGGAGCGGCTTGACCTCAAGACGCTGGTCGCGCGGCACGGGGCGTTTGTATCGTATTACGTTCCAAACCGGCTTGGGCAGAGGCGCGAGAAGTTTGTCATCTATTAAATGACAAACAGGTATGGACAGCATTGCGGGTTGAGGCCTAGCGCGGTCATGGCGCCCGCCACGCCGGCCCGCGAGGGCGGGAGGACGAGGGTAGGGCGGGACCGCTGGGCGCGCTGAGGTCGCCAGCGGTGAGCACCCTCACGCCAGGGCGCAAAGCCGCCAAGGAAATCGCCCCGTGGCTGCCCTG
>JBGOXZ010000146.1:0-6784 GCA_041479395.1 Opitutaceae bacterium | reverse complement strand
GTCGTCGACAGCGAGGATCTGCCGCTGAACATCTCGCGCGAAATGACCCAGGACCGGAGCCTCCTGGCAAAACTCAGCCGCGTGCTCACGCGCCGCTTCATCAAGTTTCTGGAGGAGGAGGCGAAGGAGCGCGCCGACAGCTACCGGGAGTTCTACGAGCGCTTCGGCGTCTATCTCAAAGAGGGTGCCGCCCTCGACGCCACCTACAAGAACGACCTGGTGAAACTGCTGCGCTATGAATCGTCACTCACGAAGAAAGGCGAACTCACCAGCCTGGCCGACTACGTCTCCCGCATGAAGGATAGCCAAAAGGAGATCTATTATCTCGTCGGTCCGAACCGCGATGCGATTGAAGCCGGTCCGTATCTGGAGGGTTTCCGCGCCCGCAATCTCGAGGTCCTTTTCTGCTACGAAAACGTCGACGAATATGTCATGGGCCACGTGCACGAATTCGACGGCAAACGCCTCATCGCGGCCGACCATGCGGACGTCAAGCTCGACGATCTGCCCACGCCGCCCGGCGAGGACGCCCTCACCGCGGAGCAGACCCAGACACTCGTCGCCTGGCTCAAGGAGACCCTCGGTGACCGCGTGGCCGAAGTGAAATTGAGCGACCGCCTGGTCGCCTCCCCCGCCCTCGCGCTCAATGCCGACAAGCTCACCTCACCGCACATGCGCCGCCTCATGAAGGTCATGAAAGTCGAGGGGGGCGATGACTCGCCGCCGCGCGTGGAACTGCATTTGAACCCGCGTCATGCCGTCATCAAACACCTCGCGGCCGCCCGGGAGGCCAAACCAGAAGTGGCCAGACTTATGGCCGAACAGGTGCTCGACAATGCGCTGATCGCCGCCGGGCTGCTCGACGATCCGCAAAAAATGATCGCCCGGATCTACAAGCTGCTCGAAAGCATGTAAGCGACGCCCACGGTCTCAGGGCGTCGGTCCACCAACGGCTTCCCGCCAACCCGCCTGGCCACGTTTCTCCGCCCGCCGGCGCATCAGCGCGTCGGCCGCCCGGCGCGGTAACCGTACAGGCCGTAGAACGCGATGTAGACGAAGGCGACGATCGGCACGGCGAACGACGCCTGAATGCCGAGGCGGTCGGCCACCGCGCCCTGGATCGGCGGCAGCACCGCGCCGCCGAGGATGGCCATGACGAGGAGCGACGACGCCTGGCTTTTGAGCGCGCCGAGGCCGTCGATCGCCAGGGAGAAAATGTTCGACCACATCACCGAACAGAACAGTCCGACGGCCACGACCGCCCATTTCGCGACTTCGCCGGCGGCGCTCATGCCGACGGCGAGCAGGACGACGATCAGCGCGCTGAAGAGCGCCAGCATCCGCTGCGGACTCGCACCGCCGAGAAAGAAGGCGGCCAGCAGGAGGCCGAGGAAGGCGCCGTACCGCACCGCGGTGGCAAAGTCGGCGGTGGCGACGACGACGGCGAAGCCCGCGACGGGAACGAGCACCACCAGCGCTCGTTTTAGCGCCGGTCGGAGATCGCTCAGGGCGAAGGCGCCCATGAATCGCCCGATCATCAGCCCGCCCCAGTAGAAGGACAGGTAGCGGCTGGCCGCCTCATGTGACAATCCGCCGAGCCGGGGTGAGCCGAGGAAGTTGATGAGCGAACTCCCGACCGTGACTTCGCCGCCGACGTACATGAAGATTGCGCCGACCCCGAGCACGGTGTGGGCGTACCTCAGCGGGCTGTCGCCGCGGCGGATCGCTTCGCGGTTGGTGAAGGCCGGCAGGTGGGCCGATCGGAAGAACAGAGCCAGGAGCGCAAACACAGCCGCAAAGCACAGGTACGGCACCTTGACCGAGTCCGCTCCGTGGGCGCCCGCATGGGTGAACAGGCGGAAGATCAGCCAGCCGCCGATGAGCGGTCCGATGGTGGTGCCGAAGGAGTTGAACGCCTGGGAGAGATTGAGCCGGCTCGAGGCCGTCCGCTCCGGTCCCAAGATCGTAACGTAGGGATTGGCCGCGATCTGCAGCATGGCAAAACCCAGGCCCACGATGAACAGCGCGAGCAGGAAGAACGGATACGAGTTCAGGACCGCGGCGGGATAGAACAAGGCGCTGCCGACGGCCGCCACCAACAGCCCGATGGTCACGCCGTTCTTGTACCCGATCCGGTTGATCGGATCGCCGGAGACGAGGGCCACCACGTAATAAACGAGCGAGCCGACGGCGTAGGCGCCGAAAAAGGCGAACTGCACCAGCATCGCCTGAAAGTAGTTCAGCGTGAAGGCGTCCTTGAACCGGGGAATCAGGATGTCGTTCCACACCGTCATGAACCCCCACATGAAGAAAAGCACGGTCATGATCGCGAAAGGACCGCGATAGGTGGGATTCGCGGCGACGGGCGCGTCGCGGGAGGGTGCGGAGGAGGGTTGCTCGAGGGTCATGAGGGATTGGGGGGAAAGCTGCCGCGCGGTGCGAACACCGACGCGGCGCCGCTTTCTGTCTGATCCAGCGGAAAAGAAGAAGCCAAATCCGCGCCCGGTCTCACCGGCGCCCTGACCCGGCATTGATGCGATCGACCTGCGCGGGGCGGTCGCGGTAATCCGCTTGTCCCGGCGCACACTCCTTGGTTTTAGTCTCCCAACCGGAGATAAAATCATGCAAATCCCGCTCCTGCCTGTTTCGCTTGTGTTGGTCGGTCTCGCGGCTCCCGGTGTCGCCGGGGCGGCGGCGAGACAAATAATCCCCCTCGAGGAGGGCTGGGAGTTTCGCCAGCAGGTGCCGGCCGACGGTTCCGCGCCGGCGGAGTGGCGCCCGGCGCAAGTGCCGGGCGACGTCCACCTCGACTTGCTGCGCCACAAGATCGTTCCGGATCCCTTCTTCCGCGACAACGAATCCAAGCTCCAGTGGATTGAAGGAGCCGACTGGGAATACCGCAAAACGCTGCCGATGTCCGCCGATTTGCTGCGGCACAACCATGTGGAACTCGTCTTCGACGGCTTGGACGCCTACTGCGAGGTCTCGGTCAACGGCCAGCCGGCGCTCACGGCGGACAACATGTTCCGGATCTGGCGCGTCGACGCGAAGCCCCTCCTCAAACCCGGGGACAATCTGCTCCGCGTCGCCTTTCCCTCACCCATCAAGGTGGCAGAAAAGGCGGCCGCGGGTGACCGCTGGCGCACCCCGATCGGCATCGCGGAGAAGACCTACGTGCGCAAGGCGGCCTACGAATACGGGTGGGACTGGGGACCGCGGTTCGTGACCAGCGGCATCTGGCGACCAGCGCGGCTGGAGATCTGGGATGACGCCCGTATCGCCAACTTGCACATCCGCCAGCGCGACGTCTCCGCCGCGGTGGCGCACCTCAGCGCCGAGGTCGAGGTTCTGGCCTCCACCGACGTTGCCGCCGAGGTAACCGTCCAATACGAACGCGCCGGCAGCCGCGATCAGATGGCGCGCCGCGTCGTTCTGCACGCGGGTCTCAACCATGTCGATCTGCCCATTGAAATCGGCCGCCCCGACCTGTGGTGGCCGGCCGGCACGGGCGCCCAGCCGTTGTACGCGTTCTCGGCCCAGCTCAAGGTTGGCGCGGAGGTGGTGGACGAGCGGAAGGTCCGGACGGGCCTGCGGTCGGTGGCGCTGCGCCGCGAGCCGGACGCCTGGGGTCGGTCCTTCGAATTCGTCGTCAACGGGGTCCCGGTGTTCGCCAAGGGCGCCAACGTCATTCCGTTCGACAGTTTCCCCAATCGCGTGACCAGCCGCGAATACCGGCGCATCCTCGAGTCCGCCCGGGACGCCCACATGAACATGATCCGTCACTGGGGCGGCGGCCATTATGAGACCGACGAGTTCTACGACCTCTGCGACGAGCTCGGCATCATGGTCTGGCAGGACTTCATGTTCGGCAATGACTGGCAGCCGGGTGTGTACCGCTTCAAACTCAACGTGGCGCAGGAGATCGAGGACCAGGTGAAGCGCCTGCGCGACCACGCCTGCATCGTGCTGTGGTGCGGCAACAACGAGACCGAGGCCTCCTTTCAGTGGGCCGTCCGCTCGCGTTCGATCGACAACGCGGCCCAGATCCAGATGTGGAAGGACTACCTGACGCTCTTCTACGGCGTCGTTGGACAAACCGTGCGCCAGCTCGCACCGGAGACACCTTATTGGTCCAGCTCACCGACCACCGATTTCGACAGCAATGCCGAGGATCCGTCATCCACATACAAGACCGGGGATTTCCACGATTGGAGCGTCTGGCACGGCCGCGTGCCGTTCGCCGATTATGAAAAGCCCGTCTACCGTTTCGTGTCCGAGTACGGATTCCAGTCCTTTCCGGAAATGCGCACGGTCGAGGCGTTCACGGCGCCGGAGGACCGGACAGGCATTCTCACGCCGGTGATGCTCGCCCACCAGAAAAACCAGCAGGGCAACTCGATCATCCACGATTACCTCCTGAAGTATTATCAGGAGCCGAAGGATTTTGCCTCGTTCCTTTACGTCAGCCAGGTCCTGCAGGCCGAAGGGATCAAAGTCGGCGCCGAGCACATGCGGCGTCACCGTCCGGAGACGATGGGCTCGCTGTTTTGGCAACTCAACGACTGTTGGCCGGTGGCGTCGTGGTCGAGCATCGACTATTTCGGGCGCTGGAAGGCGCTCCAGTATTATGCGCGGCGGTTCTACGCACCGGTGTTGGTCTCTCCGCACGTGGAGGACGGCACCCTCGCGGTGTATGTCGTGTCCGACCGCCTCGAGCCGGTGGCCGCGTCCCTGCGGACGCGGGTGATCAGCCTCGACGGCCGCACGTTGGACGACACGACGCTAGCCGTGAACATCCCGGCCCAGTCCAGCCAGGTCTACCTGCGGACCGCGCTGTCCCGCCTGCAGGCCAAGGGCATCGATTTCTCGCATGGCTTTGTCGCGACGGACCTGACCGCGGACGGACGGACGCTCTCCTCCAACCTCGTTTACCTGGTCCCGACCCATGAAATCCATCTGCCGGCCGCAGCGATTGAATCCGTGGTCGTGCCGGGCGCGGATGGATGCCGGTTGCGCCTCAGCGCGAAGGTGCTGGCGCGCAGCGTGCACGTCACCTTCGGCAAGCTCGACGCGAGGCCGTCGGACGACTACTTCGATCTGATCCCGGGCCAGCCGGTGGAGATCAGGGTCGAGGGCGCCGCGAGTGCGGAAGAACTGCGTCGGGAGCTGAAGGTGCAATCGTTGGTGGACGCATTCTGAACCGGCCTCACGCCGACAAGTGCAGGGCTGCCTGAGATGGCCGTTTTTCCACAAGTCAGCGATGCAGTTGTAGGAAGCGAGCTTGCTCGCGAATGCAGAGGGAAACCGCCTGCCAGCAGGCTTCCCACATTGTCCATCTCATGATCACGGAAATACCGGGGGATATCATGGTTCGATTGCATGATTCCGGCTAACACAAGAGGCGGTCTTCCCCGAAAGCGCCTCATGCTCAGGCCATTGACCGACGCGCGCCTATCACAATGGATCTGCCTTCCGGTGAGATTTGGGCTTTGAACCGACCGGCAGGCCGTAGTAGGTCTGGGACTCATGCATCGTGCAGGAAAATCCGAGGGATTCCGCTGTGCGCGGCGTATCACGTGACATGATCGACCGCGATCCCAACCTTTCCCGCACGCTCAGAAGCTGGCGACACGATCCGCCGCCCGCACCGCGTTTCAATGCGGAGGTGTGGGCACGCATCGAGGCCGCCCGCGAGGCGCCGTGGGCTGCCGCGGCTCTTCTCGCCGGCAAGCTCGGCATTCCCGCCCGTCATTTCCGCTGGGCACTTCCGCTCGGTGCCAGTCTGGTGCTCGCCCTCGCCGCCGCGGCTGGCGTCGGTGCCGGCACCCTGCACACCACCCTCACGGAAAACGACCGGATGGCCGCGGCCTACGCGCAGTCCATCGATCCACTGCAGATGATCGCCGGGCACCGTCAGTGATGAAGCGTCTGGCCTCCTTCCTGCTGCTCGTCCTGGCCGTGGCGGCCACCGCCTACGGTATCACCTGCTATCTCAACACCCGCAAACCCGAGGATCAGTGGAGCTGGTTGCGACGCGAATTTCACCTCAGTGACGCCCAGTTCGCCCGCATCCAAGCCCTGCATGAGGCCTACCAGCCGGTTTGTGCCGAACACTGCAACCGCATCATGGCCGTGCGGCAACGCCTGGCCGAACTGGAACGCGCGGCCGCAAAGAACTCGCCGGCCTACACCGCCGCGCTCGAGGAATGGGCAGCGTTGAAGCGCGAATGCAACGAAGCCACCTTGCAGCACCTGCGCAAAGTCGCCGGGGAAATGGATCCCGGCCAGGGTTCCCGTTACCTCGATTTGATGGTGCCGCGCATCACGCAATTCGACCACCGCGAACCGCGGGGGGTGCGATGACCCCGCCGAACCGCGGGCAACGCGGGTTTCCGACCTGCCGGGGTGCGCTTGCGCTCCGAGCATGACGACCGATTCGGATGAAGCCCTCATGCGCGCGCTCGCCGGGGGTGATGACCTCGCGCTCAACCAGTTGATGGACCGCTGGCAGGTGCCGTTGCGCGGCTTTCTTTACCGCTACACGCAACACGAGCACGATGCGCTCGACCTCGCCCAGGAAACCTTTGTGCGCGTCTATCAGCATCGGACGCGGTTTCGGGAAAACGCCCGGTTCTCAACCTGGATGTTCCAGATCGCGCTCAACCTCGCGCGTTCCCGGGCCCGGTGGCAGAGGCGCCATCCCACCGATTCGCTGGACGACGAGTCAGAGGCGTGGGGTGGCGAATCCCACGGAAAAACCGAATCGTCCCCGGCCGATGCCACG
>JBGOXZ010000145.1:0-6792 GCA_041479395.1 Opitutaceae bacterium | reverse complement strand
TCTGTTTCCGACAGCGGCGGCGCAAAGTCAATCGCCGGGGCCGGTCAGAAGGTGTGGATGAACAGTCCCGAGCGCAGCTTCGGCTCGAACCAGGTGCTCTTGGGCGGCATGATCTGGCCCGCATCCGCGATATCCATGAGCTGCGCCACGGCCACCGGGAACAGTGAAAAGGCCACGCCGCCACGGGCGTCGACGCGTTTGACCAGCTCGCCCGGGCCGCGGATGCCGCCGACGAAGTCGATGCGCTTGCTCGTGCGCGGATCGTCGACGCCGAGGATGGGCGCAAGCAGCTGGTTTTGCAGCACGCTCACATCGAGCCGCGCGACGGGATCGGCCTTGGGGTCCACCGGGCAGCGCAGGCCGCACCACCTGCCGGCGTGATACATGCTGAGGCGGCCGGCGCCGGCGGGCAACGCCGGCGCGTTCTCCTCCAGACCGAACACGGCGCGCACTTTCTCCAAAAACGCCGCGGGCTGCTGGCCGTTGAGGTCGGGCACGATGCGGTTGTAGGGCAGAATCTTGAGTTCGCTCGCCGGGAAGATGACGCAGAGAAACCAGTTGTAGTCCTCGTCGCCCGTGTGTCGCGGATTGCGCTCACGGCGCAGGCGGGCGACGCGGGCCGCGCTCGCGGCGCGGTGATGGCCATCGGCGATGTACAGCCACGGCACGCGATCGAACGCCCGCACCCACTCCTCGCCTCCGGCCACGCGCCAGGCGGTGTGGCGGATGCCATCGGGCGCGGTGAAGTCGTGCAACGGTTTCTCCCTGACCTTCGCCTCCACAAGCGCCGTCACGGCCGGCTGGTCGCGATAGGTCAGAAAAACGGGGCCCGTGTTGGCCCCGAGCGCATCGATGAGCCGGGTGCGGTCGTCCTCCTTTTCCCGGCGCGTCTTCTCATGCTTCTTGATGAGTCCGGCGTCGTAGTCTTCAACATGGCAGACGGCCACGATCCCCCGCTGGCGGTGCGCGCCCATCTGCTGCTGATAGACGTAGAGACAGGGCCCCGTTTCGCGTACCAGCACGCCGTCGCGCTGGAGTTTGAGGAAATTCTCGCGCGCCTTCGCGTAGACCGCGTCGCTGTAGGGATCGGTGGCGGGCGGCAGGTCGATCTCGGCGCGATCGACGTGCAGCAGGCTGCGCGGTTTGCCGGCCGCCAGCGCGGCGGCCTCAGCGGCATCGACGACGTCGTAGGGCACGCAGGCCACCTCGACGGTGTGGGCGGGAACCGGAATCAAACCTTGAAAGGCGCGGATACGCATGGGCCTGCGCCACTCAGACCCGGCGGCGAATCCGCGTCAAGCCGGCTCCAAAAGCGTATGTCCCATAGGTCAGATGGGACTTCTACGCTCCCCCTACAAAAAACCCTCCGGGACGCCGGAGGGCTGGCCGCAGCGGAAAAACGCGCGAGACTTACTTGGCCTTTTGGGTGCCGCGCTTGAATTTCGAGGTGAACTTCTCGACGCGTCCGGCCGCGTCGACGAGGCGCTTCTCGCCGGTGTAGGCGGGATGCGAGTCCATGGTCACGTCGCGCAGAATGATGAAATACTCGACCCCATCGATGGTCTCCTTGCGGTTCGACTTGATCGTTGATTTCGTGAGGAAACGCTTGCCGGTGGCGACATCGAGGAAGCAGACGTTGTTGAGCGCAGGATGGCCTTCAGGTTTCACGGGGAGAAAGGTGATGCGGCGGTTCAACCCTGGCGCGCCTTGTAGCGGGGGTCGGTCTTGTTGATCACGTAGACCTTGCCGCGGCGGCGGACCACCTGGCAGTCCGGGTGCCGCTTCTTGGCGGATTTCAGGGAGGAAACGACCTTCATAAGGGGCGACTAGGTGAGGGTTCGCGCCCGACCCTGTCAAACCAAATGTCCCGCCGCGCGAACGGTCTGGCCGGGCGCCGGGCGCCCGCGCGACGCGGCGCCGGTGGCGTTCAGTTGCTGCCCAGATTCTCCGGCTCGTCGGCCATGAGCTTCCATTCGGGGCTCAGGCCGCCAAGGATCGCGCGCCAGAGGCCCTGTCCGTCGTTCCGCTCCAGCAGTTCGGTGCTTACCGGCGTGACCACCCACGTGCTGTGGCGCAGTTCGTTTTCCAGCTGCCCCTTTGACCAGCCCGAGTATCCGAGAAACGCCCGCAGGCGCACGCCCTCCTCCCCCTGCAGCGCCGTGGCCTTGTCCACGTCGATGCCGAAATAGAGCTTGAAGCCGGCCTCGAGCGGCTCCGGCCGCCAGGCCGCGAGAATGAGCTGCTCGGTCTGCATCGGCCCGCCCTGATAAACCGGCACGCCTGCGATGGTGCTGGCCGCGAACTGCGCGTTGAGGTCGCCCAGCTGCTTGCCGAGCGGCCGATTGAGCACCACGCCCATCGCCCCGTCGTCGCCGTGCGCCGACAACAGCACCACGGAGCGCCGGAAATTCGGATCGCGCATCGCCGGATGCGCCAGCAGCAGCGAACCGACTAAGTTGAGGGTGGTCTTGCCGCGGTCGCGCATGGTGAAATAGTGGCCGAAAGCAGGCGGTCGTCAACGGACTCAACCTCGATTCTACCGGCGGGGAGACGCATGGCGGATCAGAGCTTGGTCACCTTCACGCCCGCATCGGCGAGAATCTGCGCCACGAGCGGATCGTTGCTGTAATCCTCGTGGTACTTGACCTCCGCGATGCCGGCGGCGGCGAGAATCTTCGCGCAGTTGATGCACGGGTAATGCGTCACGTACGCCACGCAACCCTCGACGCTGCTGCCGCGGCGGGCCGCGTCGGCGACGGCGTTTTGCTCGGCGTGGACGGTGGCCTGCTCGTGGCCGTCACGCAGGTGGGACGTGTGCGGCGTGCCCGGCAGGAAGCCGTTGTAGCCCGCGGCGACGATCCGATTCTTCCGGTCGCCCCCGGTCACCACCACGCAGCCGACGTGCTGGCGCTCGCAATTGGAGCGCGAGGCGATCAGCGCCGCGGTGGCCATGAAGTACTCGTCCCAGGAGGGACGGTGCGGAAAGGCCTGCGTGGCCTGCGTCACGAGATCGATGGGATCGGGCGCGGAACTCATGCCGGGAAGCTAAAGGCCGGACCGGCGCCTTGACGAGTCGGATGTGCATTCCTCCGGGCGGCATCGCCGTTGCCCCCGCCCGCCGTTTGACGTTTGCGCCGACCTTCGCAACGTGTTGTGTGCCATCCCGCCTCGTTCAGCCTGAACTGCTTGACGCCCTGCCCTGCGACCATCCCGCCGCGCTCCACAGCCGGCGCGATCTGCAGCTCATCAATCTCCTGATGGGCAACCACCGCTGGCTGGCCCGGGTCTGGCGGGCGCACGTCCGGCCTTCCGACCACACCCTCGAACTTGGGGCGGGCACGGGCGAAGTCGCCTTGCGATTCCAGCGGCACGGCTGGCGAGTCGACGCACTTGACCTTTGCCCGGCCCCCGACGCCTGGCCGGCTGCCGCGCACTGGCATCGCACCGACCTGCGCAGTTTCACCCGCTACGACACCTATGACGTTATCTGCGGCAATCTGATCTTCCACCAGTTTGCGGCCGGCGAACTTGGCCGGCTCGGGGCCAGATTGCAGACGCGCGCGCGGCTTCTCTTCGCCTGCGAGCCGGCGCGCCGCCGGGAGGCGCAATGGCTGCTCCGCCGCCTCAGTCCGCTGGCCGGCCTCAATCACGTCACGCGTCACGATGCCCGGGTGAGCATTGCGGCGGGTTTCCTCCACGATGAACTCCCCCGCCTGCTCGGGCTCGATGCCACGCAATGGGCGTGGCGCTGCAGCACGACACTGCTCGGAGCGTATCGAATGATCGCCTGGCGCCGCGATGCGCAGCCGCTCCCGCCATGACCCGCGGCAACGCCCAGCCTGTCGAAATCGTCGGAGGAGGGCTCGCCGGCCTTGCGCTGGGCCTCGCCTTGCGCCGGTTGCGCGTGCCCGTAATCGTCTTCGAGACGCACGGCTATCCGCGGCACCGGGTGTGCGGCGAGTTCATCACCGGGCTCGACGAGAACACCGTGACGCGCCTTGGCCTTGCCCCGCTGCTGGCGGATGGGCTGCGCCACCGCAAGGTCGTCTGGCACCGGCGCGACCGGCCGATCCACACCCAGGATCTCCCGGCCCCGGCCCTTGGCCTGAGCCGGTACACCCTGGACGCGCGGCTGGCCGAAGCCCTGGTGGCTGCCGGCGGCGAGCTTCGGACCCACACTCGCGTTCCGCTCGAGACCGCGCCGGCGGGTCGCGTTTTTGCGGCGGGGCGCCTGCGCCGCCCGTCGCCCTGGGTCGGCCTCAAAGTGCACGCCCGCGGCCTGCGCCTGGCCGGAGATCTCGAGCTGCATCTGGGCGATCACGCCTATGTGGGACTCTCCGGTGTGGAAGGTGGCTGGGTCAACGTATGCGGCTTGTTCCGACGGCGCCCGACGCTCCCGGACGCACCGGCGACCTCCGGACCCGAGGTGCTTTTGCGCTGGCTTGAAGCCAGCGAACTGGCGGGCCTGGCCGGGCGCCTGCGCGCAGCGGAGATCGACGGGACTTCGTTCTGCGCCGTCTCGGCGCTGAGTTTTCAACGCGAACGTCCGCCGCCCGGCCGCCTCTGCCTCGGTGACAGCTACGCGATGCCCCCGCCCTTCACCGGTAACGGCATGGCCATGGCTCTGCAAAGCGCTGCGCTCGCCCTTGAACCGCTCACCGCTTGGTCGCGCGGGGAGCGACCCTGGTGGGACACGGTTGGCGTTGTCAACGGGCGTCTCCAGCGCCGTTTTCGCACCCGGCTCGCGTCCGCGAATGCCCTGCATCCGTTCTTGCTTGAACCGCGCCGGCAACGCTGGCTCACCATGGCCAGCCGCGCCCGCCTCCTGCCGCTGCGCCCCCTCTACCACCTCACGCACTGACCCACGCCGCCCGAGCGGTCCCCTCCATGTTTCTCCACGCCCTCGCCACCGCGGTGCCAGCCACCACCTTCACCCAGCGTCAATGCTGGGAACTCGGGCGGGGGTCGCCGGCTTTGCAGCGACTGACCCGGCGCTCGCAGCTCATCCTGCGCTCCATCCTGACCGGCGACAGCGGCATTGCGACGCGGCACTTCGCGGTGGACGACGTCGCACACGTCTTCGATCTGACGGAGGACGAGTTGAACGCTGCGTTTCGCCGCGAGGCGCCGCGCTTGGCCGGCACCGCGGTGAACAAGGCGCTGGCGCAGGCTGGACTGCGCGCGGAGCAGCTTGACGCGCTCTTCATCTGCACCTGCACCGGCTACCTTTGCCCGGGCGTCACCAGCTATGTGGCCGAACAACTCGGTCTCCGGTCCGACGCCATTTTGCAGGATTTGGTGGGCCTGGGGTGTGGCGCGGCCATTCCGACGCTGCGGGCGGCCAGCCATCTGATCGCCGCCCGGCCCGAGGCGGTGGTCGCCTGTGTGGCAGTGGAGATTTGCTCGGCCGCGTTTTATCTCGATGACGACCACGGCGTGCTGGTGAGCGCTTGTCTGTTCAGCGATGGCGCCGCTGCGACCGTCTGGCGCGGCCAGCCGGGACCAACGGGTCTGCGCTGCCACGGGTTCCACTCGCTGCACCGGCCGGAAAAACGCGACCTCCTCCGTTTCGAAACTCGGCAGGGTAAACTCCGCAACCTGCTGGATCGGTCTGTGCCCGCCGCCGCCGCCGACGCAGTGGCCGAACTTTTCGCGGGCGAACGCGACGCGCCGCCGGCCGCCGCGCTCGTCCATCCCGGCGGCCGCGACGTGCTCAATGCCATCGGTTCGGTCCTGCCTGGCTATTCGCTGGCCGACAGCCATGCCGTGCTCAGCGTCTGCGGGAACATGAGCAGCCCCTCCGTGCTTTTCGTTCTCGAGGAACATCTTCGGACTCATCCAGCGCCGACCGGCGACCTCTGGATGGTGAGCTTTGGCGCGGGATTCAGCGCCCATGCCTGCCGGCTGTCGGTGAACGGGCAGGCGTAGGGCCCGCGCCTCGCCGCCGCCGCCGTGGAAAACCATGCTTGCCACTCTGGAAACCGGTCGTCTTTAGTGACTGGCTTTTAAAATCCCGCGCACCATGAAGAAATCCCCTTCCCGCGCCGCCCCGCCCGCGACGCCAGCCAGCCTGGAAATCAAGGGCGCCGATGCCGTCGTCGAATGCCTCGTCCGGGAGGGCGTCGAGGTGATTTTCGCCTATCCCGGCGGCAGCTCGCTGGAGCTGCACCAGTCGCTGGCGCACACCGACAAGATCCGGGTGATCCTGCCGCGCCACGAGCAGGGGGGCGCGTTCGCCGCCGGAGGCTACGCGCGCGCCACGGGCAAGGTGGGCGTCTGCATGGCCACGAGCGGGCCCGGCGCCACCAATCTCGTCACCGGCCTGGCCGACGCCTACATGGACTCGATCCCGCTGGTGGCGATCACCGGCCAGGTCTACTCGAAGTACATCGGCAAGATGGCATTCCAGGAGACGGACATCTTCGGCATGACCCTGTCGGTGGTGAAACACAGCTATCTCGTCCTTAACATCCACGAGCTGCCGCGCGTCTTCAAGGAGGCCTTTCATCTCGCGAAGAGCGGCCGGCCCGGCCCCGTGGTCATCGACATTCCGAAGGACGTGCAGCAGGCGAAATTCACGCCGGTCTACCCGTCGACGATCGAGTTCCGCAGCACTTACGCCACGGCCACCGCCCACGCCGACGATGAGCAGCTCAAACAGATCATCCAGCTGATCGGCGAGGCGAAGCGGCCCATGCTCTATGTGGGCGGCGGCATCATCTCGGCCGGCGCCCAGAAGGAGCTGCTCGCGTTTGCCGAGCGCACCAATATCCACGTGGCCACCACGCTCAT
>JBGOXZ010000144.1:0-6842 GCA_041479395.1 Opitutaceae bacterium | reverse complement strand
CGGCGCGGCCTTCCGCCTGAGCCAGGCACCCCATCCTTCGGGACAAGGACTACCGCTGCCACGTGGATTTGTTCCGCTCGTTTCCGTCGGGGGGTCAGAGCAGCTGCGGTCCATGGCTCAGGGTGTCGAGGCGGGCGAACCGCGCATACACGTCCCGGGCCGTGAGCAGGCGCAAGTCGCCGACCGGCGCTTGCATCACGTGGTTGGTGGGACTGTTGAGCGGAAAAGGTCCGAACCGGCGCGGGTCGGTGGGACCAAAGAGGCCGAGCGTTTTCACCCCCAGGGCGGCGGCCAGGTGCAGCGGCCCGCTGTCGTTGCAGATCACCCACTCGGCGCGCCGAATGAGCGCCCCCAGCGACACGAGACTGGTGTTGCCGGTGAGATTGAGAAACTGCCCCTCGGGGGCGTTGTCGCGGTAGGAGAAAAGATTGTTGCCCGCCCAGATGACCTTGCGGCCGCTGCCGTCGCGCAGCAGCAGGTCGGTCAGCTGGCGGAAACCGTTCCAACGCTTCTCGACGCGGCGGCTGTCGGGGAAAATCAGAATGGGCTTCTGCCCGCGGCGGCCCTCGATGAAGCTGAGATTGAGGTCCGCGGCTTCGCGGAAGCGCAGTTCGCCGCGCAACTCGGGCCTGGCGTCCAGCACGGGACAAAACCGCAGCAGGATGTCGATGGCGTGGCATTGCGGGCCGCCGGGCGGCAGGGGAATCTTTTGCTGGTAGAAAAAGGTGGCGCCTTCACGCGCGTCGCTGCGACCCACCTTGTGGGTGGCCCGGGCCTGCCACGTCATCAGGCCCGTGCGCAGCAGACCCTGCATGTCGAACACGTAGTCGAAATGCGTCTGCCGCACCTCGCGCATCAGCTTGAAAAATCCGCGCACGCCCTCGCTCCGCTGGAACACGTAGGTGCGGTCCACCACCTCGCAGGTGCGCACCAGCGCCTCGAAAATGTCGCGCACGATCCACGAGATGCGGAGCTCGGGGCGCTGGGCCTTGAGCGAGGCCGCCACCTGCAGGCCGTGCACGATGTCGCCGAGCGACGAGGGTTTGATGATCAGGAGGTTGGTCATAGGCGGGGCGCCGAAAAGGCTTTTAACCGCGCGACGCATACGTTTCATGGGGTTTCCCAGCGAAGGCAAATGCTAATCCGCGTCAATTGCGTGCCCCCCGCGCGCCCGCGTCCCGCGGCGCCGTCTCCCGATGCTTGAAATCCTCCTCAAGACCACGGGCTGGATGCTGGCGCACCTGCCGGAATCGCTGCTGCGCCGCCTCACGGCGGTCCTGGGCGATCTGCTGTTCTTCTGCTTCCCGCGCCGCCGGCAGTTGGTGCTCTCGAACCTCCATCACGCCTTCGAGGACCGACCGGCGGAATGGCACCGCGTTATCGGCCGCGAGAGCTGCCGGCGCCTGCTCGAGACCGGGCTGCTGTCACTCGCCACGCCGTTTCTCCCGACCGCTCGGCTCCGCGGCATGTTGCGCGCCGCCCCCGCCCTGGACGCGGCGCTGGCCAGGCATCGCCTGAGCGCAGGCACTGCGGCAGGCGGAGCGCCGCACCCGACCCTTTTTGTCGCGGCCCACCTCTGCGGCTGGGAAAGCCAGACCGCCATGCCGCTCCTTGTGCCCCCGCCTTTTCCCGAGTTCGGCGTGATCTTCCGGCCGCTCGACAACCCGGCGGCCGACGCCTGGGTGAAACGCTCGCGCGAGCGTTTTGGCATGCGGCTGCTCTCGCGCAAGGAGGGATTCCAGGACGCGATGAAAATCCTCCGGCGCGGCGGCTGCATCGGCCTCCTGTTCGACCAAAATGCCGGCCTCCAGGGCGCGCTCTCCACCCTGTTCGGCCGCGTGTGTTCCACTAGCGAACTCGGCGGCCTGCTCGCCGGAAAATTCCACGCCGACGTTTATGCGCTGTTTCCGCGCCGTCTCGGCTTCTGGCGGATCGAACTGGACGTGGAGCGCATCGCCAACGACGGCGCCGCCGATGAGGTGACGCTGGCGCTCAACCGCTGGCTCGAATCCTACCTCAGCGGCAGCGACGACGCCTGCGCCTCCTGGCTCTGGGTTCACGACCGCTGGCGAAACCAGGACATTCCCACCCGGCGCCTGCGCCTCGAAGCCAAGCGCAACTTGCTGGACATCGATCTCCGCCGGCGCGGGCTCGCCGCGCTCCCCCGCAAAACGCGTCTATGGATACGGCTGCCCAACTGGCTGGGTGACGTGGTCATGGCTTTGCCATTGCTCCGCGCCGTGCGCGCCTCGCGTCCGGACGCCCAGATCACCCTGCTCGCCAAGCGCCAGTTCTGCGCCTGGCTGGAGCAGACCGGCGTCGCCGATCGCGTGCGCCCGCTGCCGCCGCCCGGGCCGGCCTACTTTTTCCATTTTCGCCGGCTGCGGCATGAACACCCCGATTGCTGCCTGCTTTTCACGAATTCATTCCGTGGCGATCTCGAGGCGTGGCTGACGCGATGCCCCCAGCGGTTCGGGATCGTGCGGCGTGGCCGCCGCCGCCCGCTGCTCACGCACACTTGGCGCGTGCCCGATGAATTTGACGAACAGCGCCAACATCAAATCAAACTCTGGGAGGAATTCCTCCGCCATTTCGGGCTCAACGCCCCGCCGGATTTTGCGCCGTTGGGCCTTTCGACCTGCGCCGTTCGACCTTCGACTGCGGTCATCGGCCTGATTTGCGGCTCCGAGAATGATCCGGACAAGCGCTGGCCGGTTACCCACTGGCGGACGCTGATCACACGGGTGTCCGCGGCGCATCCCGATCTCCGCTTCCGGCTGTTTGGCACGGCCAACGACCAAGCCGTCACCAGCGCCGTCGCCCGCGACCTCGTTGCACCCGTTGAGGATCTCGCCGGTCGCACCGATCTGGCCGCCTTTGCCGCGCGACTGGGCGAATGCCGCCTGCTCATCTCCAACGACACCGGCGGCATGCACCTGGCGAATGCGCTGGGCGTGCCCTTGCTCGCCTTGTTTGGCCCCACCAATCCGCTGCGCACCGCGCCCATATTTCAGGCGTCCGTGCGCGTGCTCCAGCCACCCGGCTGCCCACCCACCGGCGGGGGCAATCTCGCCGATCTTTCACCGGAAACGGTGCTCGCCGCCGTTGACGAGATCTTGGATGGCAACCGTTAGGGCAATTCCCATTGTCACCGTTCGGAGCACTTTCACCTTCCCTTTCACTCTCACCTACTGTGCCGCTCCTCGCCGTCAACGACCTCCGGACGCATTTTCACACCCGCACCGGCGTGTATCGGGCGGTCGATGGGGTGAGCTTTGCCTTGGAGAAGGGCGAAACCGTGGGAATTGTGGGCGAATCCGGCTCGGGCAAATCCGTCACCTGTTATTCGATCATGGGCCTCGTGCCGCAGCCGCCCGGCCGGATTGAAAGCGGTTCCGCGATTTTCGATGGCGTGGATCTGCTCCGCTGCCCGCCCGCGATGGCGCGCGCAATCCGCGGCAAGCGCATCGCCATGATCTTTCAGGACCCGATGACGTCGCTCAACCCGTACCTGCGCGTTTCCGCGCAGCTGATCGAGCCTCTCATCATCCACGAAAAAACCTCGAAGGCCGCGGCCCTGCGGCGCGGCCTGGCGATGCTGGAGGCGGTTGGCCTCAACGACGCCGCCAAACGCATTCATCACTATCCCCACGAATTCTCCGGCGGCATGCGCCAGCGCGTCATGATCGCCATGGCCCTCATCACGCGCCCCGAGCTCTTGATCGCCGACGAACCCACCACGGCGCTCGACGTCACCGTCCAGGCGCAGATCCTTGAGCTCATCCAGCGCCTCCAGCACGAGACCGGCATGGCGGTCATCTTCATCACGCACGATCTGGGCGTCGTGTCAGGCCTCTGCGACCGCGTTCTCGTGATGTACGCCGGCCGCGTGGTCGAGTCAGGCGACGTTCGCGCCATCTTCTACCAACCGCGTCATCCTTACACGCAAGCGCTGCAGCGCTCGATCCCGTCCCTCCAGCGAAAAGGGGCGGAACTTTTCACCATCCCGGGGCTTCCGCCCGATCTCTCCCAGCTGCCGCCGGGCTGCGCCTTTGCGCCGCGCTGCGATGCTGCGACCGAGCTGTGCCGCACCCGGAACCCTGAGTTGAAGGAGATCGCGCCCGGCCATGCCTCCGCCTGCCTGCGCGTGCAGAACGGGGAGATCTAGTTTTTGACCACGAATGCAAACGACGAACGCGAAGGATGAAAAAGCGCTGCACGCTTGTCATGCTGAGCGCAGCGCAGCGACCGGTAGCCAAACTCGTGAGAGTTTGGACCAAACATCCAAAGCCTCACGGCTTTGGCTACCTTGAGAAGGATATATCATTGGAAATCCGTGTAATCCCTGCTCAGTTCCGCTCTCATGTCTGATCCGATCCTCGAGCTGAGAAACATCAAGACCCACTTCCCGGTCCATCGGGGCTTCGTCTTCAGGCGGCAGGTCGGCACCGTGAAGGCGGTCGACGGTGTCAGCCTCGCCGTGCAGCGCGGCGAGGTGCTCGGGCTCGTCGGCGAGTCGGGCTGCGGCAAGTCGACGCTCGCCCGTACCATTCTGCGACTCGTGCCGGCCAGCGAAGGCGTCGTGGTGCTGGAGGGAAGGAACCTCACCGCCGCTGGATCCGCGGAGGTCAAGGCGGCGCGGCGCGCCATGCAGATGATCTTCCAGGATCCCTACGCCTCGCTCAACCCGCGCATGACCGTCTTCGCCGCGCTGGCCGAACCCATGCTCGTGCACCAGATCTGCGTCCGTTCCGAGGTGGCGGGGCGGGTGGCCGAGCTCATGCAGATGGTCGGCCTGGCTCCGCGGTTTGCGAAGAAATATCCGCACGAATTCTCCGGCGGCCAACGCCAGCGCATTGCCGTGGCCCGCGCCCTCGCCCTGCGGCCCAAGGTGGTCATCGCGGACGAGCCCGTCTCGGCGCTCGACGTCTCCGTGCAGGCCCAGATCCTCAACCTGCTTTCGCAGCTCGTGCGGCAGATGGCCCTCAGCCTCATCTTCATCGCGCACGACCTGTCGGTGGTGAAACACATCTCCGACCGCGTCGCGGTCATGTACCTCGGCAAGATTGTCGAGCTCGGGCGCGCGGTGGACGTGATTGAACGGCCGCGCCATCCCTACACGCGCGCGCTGGTCAGCGCCATTCCCACGCCCGATCCCGATGTCGAGCGAGCCCGCCAGCGCATCGTGCTGCCCGGCGAGCCGCCCTCCCCGCTCAATCCGCCCGCCGGCTGCGCCTTTCATCCGCGCTGCGCGTACGCGCAGGAGAGGTGCAAACTCGCCGTGCCGCCGCTCGGACGCATCGCGGACGGCCGCGACGTCGCCTGCATCCGCGTGGAAGAGATTCTCTCCCTTGATTCCGGCTCGAGCTGCCGTCCCGATCGTAACATCGCCTGACGCCCATCCCCCGAGCTCCCGCCGAGAGCGCGCCGCACACGGCGCAAACAGCCAATCACCCCTGCTCTCCCCATTGGCTATCTGCTATCAGCCATTGGCCTTCTCCCCGCGTCTTCGCATTTCCCCGCAATCGCAACCCAGTCAAGACATCCCCTATGCCCGCCTACCAACGCTTTGAAGAACTGCCCGTCTGGCCGGAAGCTGCGCGGCTCTACAATCTCGTGCTCGATCTCCTCGAGGAACCTGACCGGCCACTCTCGCCCGGCTTCCGCAACCAGCTCGAGCGCGCCGCGCTGTCCGTTTCCAATAACATCGCCGAAGGATTTGAACGCGTGACGACCAACGAACTGCTCTCCTTCCTCGCCATCGCGCGCGGGTCCTCGGGCGAGGTTCGCTCCATGATTGCGGTGGTGAAGGATCGCCCGAAGCTCGGACGATTCATCCGACTCGCTGCAGCGAATCCGCGGACTCGCTGAATCCTGCTCGCGGCAGCTGACGGCGTGGACCAGTTCGATCGAGGACTCGCCGGTGCAGGGCAAACGCCATCTGACGCGCCTGACTCGCGCTGCCAAGCAGACCGCCGCCGCCGCGGAGGATTTTCGCGGCCAGTTCCTTCGCCGCCTTCCGCCGAGCCATCCGCTCTATGACTCACCGGAAGCGCGACTTGCCCGAGGCGCACCGCGGTACAGGCAATAGCCCATTCTGCCCTTCGGCCATTTCGTATTGGCTTTTGGTAGTCGGCCATTGCCTGTCGGCAATCGGCTATTGGCTGTCGGCTATCGCCTATTGGCTGTTAGCCCGCGGCCTGCGCGCCAAAGCCAGCCGGTGTTCCCGGGGCCAGCGCAGCGACTGACCCGCGGCGCGGTGCTTGATCGAGGGAACGTCCGGCGCGCTCACGCCTGCCCCATCGTCCGGGCCTTCTCGAGAATCATCGGCCGGGCTTCTTCCATCATGTCCCTCACGTCGGCGTAGCGCATCGTGCGCTGCTCGAAGGCGCGCTTCTGGAGCATGCCCAGAAACCGGCGCTCAAACTCACGGAAGTACGAGCCGTAGAGGTGATAGCTGTCCACCATGTGCACGTAACGGCCCACGGAGACGGTCCGGCCGCTCAGCTCCGAGATGCGCGCCGCGATGCGCTGCTGCAACTGCACCAGGGCAAAGATGTTCATGAACGCCGCCTTGTAAGCGTCGTTGGATCGAAACCGCACGTTCATGCTGAGCACGGGTTCGCCCGCCTCCTCCAGAATGCGGCACCAGATGCTCTGCAGGCAGGCGGGATCATAACAATCGTTGTCCTCCCACACCTTCCACGTGATCGCCTGGGCGCGGCGGGTGTGCGGGGTCCTGGCGAGCTTCCCCGCGAGGATTTCGATCTGATTGAACGATTTCCCACCCGGCACCTGATAGCCAAACAACCGCTGATGATAGGTGTATTCCCAGCGCGTGT
>JBGOXZ010000143.1:0-6859 GCA_041479395.1 Opitutaceae bacterium | reverse complement strand
CACCTTCACCCGCGCCTTGTAGAACTCCTCGGCCCGGCCGTAGATTTCTTTCGGGTCGCTGAGCGTCAGCGCCTCGGCCGCGAGCTGCCGCGCGTCGCTCATCTTCATGGCGCGGACGAAATACTTCACCGCGGGCAGCGATGGCGACGACATGCTCAGCTCGTCCACGCCGAGTCCGAGCAGCAGGGGCGTGAACACCGGGTCACCGGCCATCTCGCCGCAAACCGCCACCGGCAGCCGGTGCTGGTGCGCATCGTCCACCACCCGCTTGATGGTGCGCAGCACCGCCGGGTGTGTCGGCTCGTAGAGGTGCGCGATGTGATCGTTCCCGCGGTCGATCGCCAGCAGGTACTGGATGAGGTCATTGGTGCCGATGCTGAAGAAGTGGCAGTGTTGCGCCAGGATGTCGGCCGTGGCCGCGGCGCTGGGGATCTCGATCATGCTGCCGACCTCCATCTTCTCGTCGAAGCGCTCGCCGCGCCGGCGCAGTTCCTCCCGCGCCTCCGCCAGCACGACGTTGGCGCGCGCCAGCTCCTCCGCGCCGCTGATCATCGGATACATCATGCGCACCTTGCCGAAGGCGCTCGCCCGCAGGATGGCGCGGAGCTGCTCCTTGAACATCTCCGGGTGTTCGAGGCAGAGGCGGATCGCGCGAAATCCAAGAAAGGGGTTCGTCTCGTGATGAATCAGGCCGGGGATGGTCTCCATCGGCTTGTCGCCGCCGAGGTCGAGCGTGCGAATCACCACCGGCAGCGGCGCGAACGCTTCGGCCACGGCCTTGTAGGCGGCAAACTGCTCCTCCTCCCCCGGCAGATGCGACGAGTTGAGGTAAAGGTACTCGGTGCGGAACAGGCCCACGCCCTCGGCCTGGCAATCCTTCGCCTGGCTGACCTCCTCGACCTTCTCGATGTTGGCCAGCAGCGTCACGTGCACGCCGTCGAGCGTCTCGGCCGGCAGCCGGCTGGCCGCCAGGAGGCGCGATTCGAAGGTCTTCTTCTCGGTCTGGATCCGGCCGTAGCGGAAAAGCGTCTCCTCGGTGGGATTGACCACGACCACCCCGGCGTAGCCGTCGACCAGCACCCGGTCGCCGCTCTTGACCCGGGTGGTGAGATCGCGCACGCCCACCACGGCGGGGATCTTCAGCGAGCGCGCGACGATGACCGCATGGCTCGTCTTGCTGCCCGAGTTGGTGACGATGCCGATCGCCGCGCTGCGATCGAGGCTCGCGGCGTCGGAGGGCGAGATGTCGTTCGCGACCACGATGCGTTTCTCCGCGAGTTCGCTGAGGTTGTGCGCCGCCTGCCCCAGGAGATTCTGCAGCACGCGCTGCGCGACGTCGCGGATGTCACCGGCGCGCTCCCGCAGGTATTCGTCGTTGATCTCATCGAACGCCTTGACGTAGCGCTGCGCGACGTGGTTGAAGCAGGTCTCGATGTTGCCGCCGGTGTTCTCGAATTCGCGGATCGTCTCGGCAATCAACGCCTCGTCCTCGAGCACCATCAGGTGGGCGTCGAAGATGCGCGCCTCGTCGGGACCGAGGTTGTGCTCCACCTCGTTCTTGATCTTGGTGATCTGCTGGCGGGTGACGACGAGCCCGTGCTCGAACCGCGCGATCTCCTCCACCCGCTTGCCGGGATCCACCTGGTAGGCCGGCACCTCGAGTTCCGTCTGCAGATAGAGAAACACCTCGCCATAGGCAATGCCGTCGGAGGCGGCGATGCCTTGCACCACGAACTCGGGTTGCTGGCGGGAATCCATCGGGGTAGGTCGAAACGTTCTATCGCGGGCCGCGCCGGTTGAAAGACGCTGGCAACTCTTTATCCAAGCCGGTCGCGAAGGGTCAACTAGGTTTTGGAATAACCCCGGAAAAAAGCGTCCGCCGGCCCGCCCCGCCATGCCTCCGCACCAAGGAAGCACCACTGGTGAAATCGGGCGGCTGTGGCAAATCGTAGTCGGGCCTTCGACGGCAGCCTGCACGCAAGCGAAATGACCTCCGGCCGGGCGGCGGGTTCCACCCCGCTTTTCAGGCGATGGCCGTGGTCTCCACGAAACACAGTGAGCCCCACGCCTCGCGGACACTGACGATGATCTCCGCCACCGGCGCGTCGTCGGGCAGCAGCGCAAAGCACGCGCTGCCGCTGCCGCTCATGCCCGCCGCCAGGCCGAAGCGGGAGTGCAGGCGTTCCAACAGCGCGGGTAACGCAATAAACTTTCGAAACACCACCGGCTCGAGGTTGTTGCAGAGCAGTTCCCCAGCGCCGGCCCGTCCCGCGACCCACGCGGCGAGACGGCGCTCGGCCTCGACGGCCGGCAGATAGCTTGCCGGCGCTTTCGCGGCCATTTGTTCATACGCCCACGCCGTGCGGACGCTGAAGTTCGGCTTGAAGAGCAGCACCCGCCGACCCCGCAGCCGCCGTGCCGCCGCCTCGGGCAGCGGTTCCACCTGCTCGCCGCGCCCGCGCATCACGACCGGCCCGCCGTGCAGAAAGAGCGGGCAATCGGATCCGACCTGTGCCGCCAGCGCCGTCAGCGCCTCGCGATTGAGTCCGGCGCCGCTCAACTGGTTCAGCGCGAGCAATGCGGCCGCCGCGTTGCTGCTGCCGCCGCCCAGCCCCGCCCCCATCGGGATGCGTTTGGCCAGGCGAAACGCCACCGTGGCCTTCCAGCCGGCCGCCTCGCCAAACAATCGCGCAGCTTTGAGGATGAGATTGGTCCCGTCCCGCGGCACTTCGGGGTCGTCACACTCCACCGTGAATTGGCCCTCCGCGCCGGGCGCTTCGCCTCGGGCCTCGGCGATCAACTGGTCGCCGAACGCCAGCGGCGTCACCACCGACACCAGATCGTGGTAGCCGTCGGCGCGGCGGCCGGTGATGGCGAGGAAGAGGTTGATCTTCGCCGGCGACAAGATCGTCACGGTTTGCTGCGGCTTCACTGGATCCAACGACTTAACCGCTCACGCGCGCTAATAAACACTAATCGTCCAAGCCCGGAGCGCGGTGGGAGACTGCCTCAAGAGCGCTTCGAGCAAACGCCGGCTGGCGGCCGGGCTGGTTTTTGAGTTTCATTAGGACGGATAAGTGCGCATTAGTGGTTACCCGATGGCCTGCGACCTCATTCTTGTCCTCGATGCCCCGTCCCCGCGGGACATTGCGCCCGTCCTCCGCCGCCTCAGCGGCCGGGTTCGCTGGGCCAAGATCGGCCTCGAGATGTTCAGCGCCTGCGGACCCGATTGTGTGCGCGAAGTGGCCGGCCTGGGCTTCGAGGTCTTTCTCGACCTGAAGCTGCACGACATTCCCAACACGGTCGCCCGGGCCGTCGAGTCGGTGGCGCGGCTGCCCATCAAGATGCTCACGCTCCACACCGCGGGCGGACGCGAAATGATGCGTCGGGCGGTGAAGGCCCAGCAGCAGTCGGCGCCCCAGCTCCTCCTGCTCGGCGTGACGGTGCTCACGTCGCTCGGCGAAGACGATCTCCGCGAGATCGGCGTCGGCGCCCCGCCCGAGGCGCAGGTCGTGCGCCTGGCGCGGCTGGCCGTCGACTGCGGGCTGGGCGGGCTCGTCTGTTCGCCGCTCGAAATCGCACCGCTGCGCGCCCAGCTGCCGCCATCCGTGAAGCTCGTCACCCCCGGCATTCGTCCCGCCGGCGTCGGCGGAGACGACGACCAGGCGCGCGTGATGACCCCCGCCGCGGCCGCCCGCGCGGGTGCCAACTTCATCGTGGTCGGCCGGCCGATTTTCAAAGCGACCGATCCCGCCGCCGCCGCCCAGGCGATTCTGGCTGAACTGAGCTCGTGAAACCGGGGAAATGGGCCGATGTAACAGTCAGGAAGACCCGCAACCAGACTTCGCACGTTCCTTCCCGCCCGATTCTCCCGTGCTCCCATTCCCCGATTCCTAGGACATGCCCCGCACCGCCGCCATTCTCCTCGCCGCCGGTCAAGGCCGCCGCATGCAGGCGACCGTGGCCGACAAAATCCTCGCGCCACTCGCCGGCCGCCCCGTCTTCGCCCATTCAGCCGCGGCCTTTGCCGCCAGCGGTGTGGCCGACTTCTATGTCGTCGTCTGCCGCGATGCGCGCCAGTCGCTGGAACTCTCCTGCTACGCGCCCACGCCGGCGCTGTTGGTCCGTGGCGGACGCGAGCGGCAGGATTCGGTGGCGAATGCCCTCGCCCACCTGCCGGACGACATCGATTACGTTTTCGTGCATGACTGCGCCCGGCCGCTCATCCACCCCGAGCAGCTCACCGCCCTGCTCAAGGTGGTGCGTCGGGCGGGTGCCGTCGTGCTGGCCCACCGCGTGACCGACACCATCAAGCAGGTGCCGCTCCCGGGCCGGCTCGCGGCGGGGTCATCGAGACCGTCGACCCGGCGGCCGCCCCGACCGTGCGCGCCAGCCGCCACCCTCGACCGCGCGCGCCTCTGGGCCGTGGAGACGCCGCAGGTCTTTGCCCGGAACCTCCTCACCCGCGCCTACGACGAGGTGCAGCGCCGCGGGCTGCGTATCACCGATGACGCCCAGGCCGTCGAGCGGCTCGGCCAGCCGGTGACGTTCCTGGAAAACCCGCACCCGAATCCGAAACTCACGGCCCCCGCCGATTTGGCGTATTTGGAATTCTTGCTGAGCCGCGCCAGTTCCATTACACCCGACGTCTGACACCCCATGCCCTACCGCATCGGACACGGATACGACATCCACCGCACGGTCGCGGGCCGGCCCCTCGTGCTCGGCGGCGTGCGCTTCGACGCTGATTTCGGCCTCGAAGGCCACTCGGACGCCGACTGCGTGACTCATGCCATCTGCGACGCGCTTCTGGGCGCGGCCGGCCTGCCCGACATCGGGCATTTCTTCCCTGACACCGATCCGGCCTATCTGAACGCCGACTCGCAGTTCCTCCTCAAACGTGTTATCGCCGAGTTGCGCCAGCGCGGCTGGGAGCCGCAGAACATCGACGCTACCGTCATCGCGGAAAAGCCTAGGATTTCTCCGCGCCTGGGTGAGATGAAACTCACGCTCGCGAACTCCGCCGGCCTGTCGGTGGAGGCCGTCGGCCTGAAAGCCACGACCAACGAGGGAGTCGGGGACCTCGGCCGCGGGCTCGCCATCGCCGCCCACGCGGTGGCCATGATCCGCAAGTTGTAGGAGCGGCTTTACGCCGCGATTCCCATGTGTCGTTTCCCGGTTTTTCGTCAGTGCCATGGTTTCCGCTTTCCAGCGTTCTATTTCTGGCCCCTGGCGTGTGACGCCTGGCGTCTGCCCTCTGTTCTCTGTCTTCTGTCCTCTGTCATCTGTCTTCTGTCCTGCGGCTGCGTGCGCCGCGGGACCAACGTCCAGCGCGGCGATCGGGAACAAATCCTCCACCGGGGCATCGGCCCGGAGCTGTCCGACCTCGATCCGCACCTTGCCACCGGCACGAGCGAATACACCGTGCTCTCCGCCTTGCTCGAGGGCTTGGTGAGCGAGGATCCTGTTGACCTGCATCCCGTGCCCGGCGTGGCGGAAAGCTGGGATGTTTCGCCGGACGGCCTCGTCTACACCTTCCACCTCCGCGCCGACGCCCGCTGGTCCAACGGCGACCCTATCACGGCGCACGACTTCATCGCCTCGTTCCGCCGCATGCTCACGCCGGCGCTGGGCGCCGACTATGCCACGATGCTCTACTCCGTGTTCAATGCTGAGGCGTACCACCAGGGGCGCCTGGCCAACTTCGCGCAGGTCGGCTTGGCGGCGCCCGACGACCATACGTTGGGCATCAGGCTCGGGCAGCCGACACCGTATTTCCTCTCGATGCTCAATCACACGGCGTGGCTGCCCGTGCACGCGGCCACCGTCGCGCGGTACGGCCCCGTCAACCGGCGCGGCAATCCGTGGGCGCGCCCCGGCCGGTTCGTCGGCAACGGACCGTTCGTGCTCAAGGCCTGGCGCCCCAACCAGGCGATTGTCGTCGAGAAGTCGCCCACCTACTGGGACGCGGCCCGGGTCCGGCTGCGCGCGATCTACTTTCATCCCATCGACAGTCTCGATGCCGAGGAGCGCGCCTTCCGCGCCGGCCAGCTCCATCTCACCGAGGCGATGCCGCCGGCGAAGATCGATGCCTACCGCCGCGACCAGCCGCAGCTGCTGCGCATCGATCCGTACCTCGGCACCTATTTCTACCGCCTCAACGTCACCCGCCCCTTCCTCAACGAGCCCCGGGTGCGCCGCGCCCTCGCCTTCGCCGTCGACCGCGAGGCCATCGTCGAACACATCCTCCGCGGCGGGCAGCTGCCCGCCCATGCCTTCACGCCGCCCGGCATGGCGGGCTACGCACCCCCGGCGGGAATCGCGACGGATTTCGCCGAGGCGCGCCGCCTGCTCGATGAAGCGGGCTACCCCGGCGGGCGAGGCCTGCCGGCCTTCGAACTCCTGTTCAACACATCGGAAAGCCACCAGCTCATTGCCGAGGCCATTCAGGAGATGTGGCACCGCGAACTGGGTGTCGACGTGCGCCTCGTCAACCAGGAGCTCAAGAGCACGCTCGATGCGCGCCGGACGGGCAATTACCAGATGCTCCGCTCCGTGTGGATCGGCGACTACGCCGACCCCGCGTCCTTCCTCGGGGTCTGGACCTCGGGCAGCGGCAACAATTACACGGGCTGGTCCAGCGCTGACTACGACCGGCTGCTCGATGAGGCCGCGCTCACCGCCGATCCCGCCGCGCGCAACGCGCTTTTCCAGCGTGCCGAGACCCTGCTCCTCAAGGCGGCGCCGATCATCCCCATTTACTACTACACCCACGTCTTCCTCATCCGGCCCTCCGTGCACGGCTGGCATCCGACGCTGCTCGACCATCATCCCTACAAGTACGTCTGGCTGGAGGAGT
>JBGOXZ010000142.1:0-6861 GCA_041479395.1 Opitutaceae bacterium | reverse complement strand
GGTGGGATTGTACGGCACGTGTGTCTCCACGCCTTCCGCTTGGAACGAGCCGAGCTGGATGCCGTTGCCGCCGACATCGCGGAACACGCAACCCTCGATCACGCCGTCGTGCGCGCCCCTCATGAAATCCACGCCGGAGGCCGCCATGTGGGCGAAGCGGCACCGCTCGAAATCGATGTGGTTCGCCCCCCTGACCGCCACTCCCGCCGGCATGCGCCCAACCCACGCTTGATTCTCGAGTGTGGCCTTGTCGGGCGTGCCGGGAGTCGGCAGTTTGTAGGCGTCGAGCAGGTACATGCCGGCCTGCAAGGGGACGTGCCCGGCTGCGGCCGGCCGCAGCCACGTGGTGTGTTCGAAACCGATGCCTTTGAACTGCACGTGGCTGACCGGCCGGCCCAAGGTGCCTTCAATGCTCACGAGCGTTTGCAGCACCGGAACGACCACCGGCGCGCGGGTCAAATCCTCGCCGGCGCGCGGCCAGTAGATGATGCGACCGCCCGGCGACTGCTGGCACCACTCACCCGGCTGGTCGAGAAACTGGACGGATCCGACGAGGAAAAACGCGCCGCCTCCCTTCGGCGGCAATATCGGCTGCGGCCACGGATGCTCGAACTCGATCCGGCTTTCCGGCTGCTGGAACGTGAGGTGCGCGGTGGCGCCCTCGACGCGCAGCGATTTCAGCCGCAAAATCGCAATTTCCCACTGCTGCTGGATGACCAATTCCACGCCGTCGGGACTACCGATCGAAGCGACCGCGGCCGCCGGGACGACGGCCTCCTGCGCCGCCCGCTCCCATCCCTCCAACCGCTCCATCGCGCCGTCGTTTGGCGTCCGGGCCCGCGTCGCCTTCCGGTTGCCCACCCAGAGCTGGCGACACTCAACGATGCGCCCGCCAAACGTCGGCGCGTCCGCCACCCAGACGTGTTCCTGAGCCGCAGCCGGCAGACCGTCGATCTCCCCGGCCGGCTTGCGCCAAGGCCCGACCACCACCCCGCCGCTCAAGACCGGATCTTCGCCCGGCGCGGCTTCCACGACCGTCGAGCTGGCCGCCGTCCCGGAATCCTCCGGGCGGAACCACCACGCGCTGGCCAGCCGATAGACGCCTCCGCGCAGAATTATGCGCACCCCTCCCGGGGGTGGCGCGGCTGACAGACGCCGCAGCTCCCGCGCCTTTCGCTGCGCCTGCGCCGGAGAGGCCAGCGGCAGGTCCCGGGTTCCCGGATTGCCGTCGTTGCCCCCGGGGGCGACCCAGAATTCCGCGGCCTGCGCCCGCAGAACGAGCAAGCCCAACCCTAGCAAAACGGCGCAGAGGCCTCTGTGGTGCTTGGGCGACACAAGATCGATAGCCAATGGGAGAGAGCAGCAAAAAGGCGAGCACTTTGAGCGCATTGGCGCATCGACCCCCGGCCCAAGGTTCAGTGTCTGCATCCGCCGGCGTCATGCGCCGCACTGCAGCCCTTCCCTCGCAGCGATACCATCCCGGACGCGCCCCATGGGCATCGATGTGGCCCAGAGCATGAAATACCACCTTGCCATGGCACCCGTAGAGAGCGTCCGGCTGTAAATGCGACGCGGGCCACCGGATTGCCGCGCGCTCTGCCGTGTAGTCAGCCGCAGAAGCGAGCGGGATCTGACACCGCGATGGAAGACACGCCAGAGGGCCGGATTAGGATTCCGGCGGTTTTGGACGAAAAAACAGCAGCGTACGAGGCAAAGTTGGGTTAGCATGCTCGCCCTTCAAAAACTCGCCATCCACCATGTCGTTTCGCCCAATCCTGCCGCTGGCCCTGCTCCTTTCCGGTCTTGCCCCGTGCATCCACGCCACCGAGGGCGGTGCGCTCCACCTGTGGTACACGGAGCCGGCGGCGCAATGGACGGATGCCCTGCCTATTGGCAACGGCCGGATGGGGGCGATGGTCTTCGGCGGCGTGCCCGACGAACGCATCCAGTTCAATGAGGACACGCTCTGGAAGGGTCACCCCCATAATTATGACCGCCCCGACGCCGGGCGTTACCTCGCCGAAATCCGCCAGCTGCTGTGGAGCGGAAAGCCGAAGGAGGCCGAGCGCCTCGCCCGCACACACTTCCTCGGTGACCCGGTACGGCAGATGCCGTATCAGCCCTTCGGCGATCTGCGCCTGCACTTCGCCGGCCTCGTCCGCGTCACCGACTCTCGCCGCGAGCTGGATCTCGATTCGGCCGTCGCCCGCATCACCTGCCGCGCCGACGGGATTGCGTACCGGCGCGAGGCCTTTGCGAGCTATCCCGACCAGGTCATCGTGGTACGGATCACCGCCGACCAGCCTGGGCACATCAGCCTGACGCTGAAAATGGACAGTCCGCACCCGAATGCGCGGACGAAAGCCATTGCTCCGGACACGCTCGCGTTGACCGGCCAGGTCGAGGCGGGCGGATTACGCTTCGAATCGCGGCTGCGCGTCGTCAGCACCGGCGGCCGGACGACGGTTGACGACAACGGCCTGGCGCTGGCGCACGCCGACGCGGTCACGTTGGTCCTCACCGCTGCGACTAGCTTCCGGAACTTCGAGGATATCAGCGCCGATCCCGCCGAACGCTGCAGCGCGGTCATGAACCGGGTCGCCGGCCGGACCTTCGACGATCTGCTGGCGGCGCATCTCGCCGACTACCGCCGGCTCTTCGGACGCGTCTCGCTAGACCTCGGGCGCACCGCCCGGGCCGATCTGCCCACCGACCAGCGGCTGCAGCAGGTGCGCACCACCGGGCTGGAAGGCGACCCGGCCTTGGCCGCCCTGTATTTTCAATATGGCCGCTATCTCCTCATCGCCAGCAGCCGGCCGGGCGGCCAGCCCGCCAACCTGCAGGGCCTCTGGAACGAGTCGCTGAATCCGCCGTGGGAAAGCAAGTGGACCACCAACATCAACCTCGAGATGAACTACTGGCCGGCCGAGGTGACCAACCTCACCGAATGCAACGGGCCCCTGTTCGATCTGATCGACGACTTGACCGTCACCGGCCACCGCACCGCGCGGGACTACTACGGTTGCGACGGCTGGGTGCTGCATCACAACACCGACCTCTGGCGCGCGACGGCGCCGTGCAACAATATCGAAGGCGTCTGGCCGACCGGCGGCGCGTGGCTGTGCGACCACCTTTGGGAGCATTATCTTTTCACCCGCGACCGGGACTTTCTCGCCCGGCGCGCCTATCCGGTCATGAAGGCGGCCGCGCAGTTCTTTGCCGAAAACCTTGTCCGGGACCCGAAGACCGGGTGGCTCGTCAGCACGCCCTCGTTTTCACCCGAGCAGGGCGACCTCACGATCGGCCCCACGATGGACCACCAGCTCATCCGGGCGCTCATGGAACACACGGCGTTGGCGGCCGGCCTCCTCGGGATCGATCACGACTTCGCCGCCAAGCTGTCCGAAATATGCCGGCAGGTCGCCCCGAACCAGATCGGCCACTACGGCCAACTGCAAGAATGGCTGCAGGATATCGACCGGCCCGACAACAATCACCGGCACATGTCGCCGCTGTGGGCGCTTTATCCCGGCGCGGATCTCACGTCGGCCGATCCCAAGCTGTTCGCCGCCGCAAAAAAACTCCTGACCTGGCGCGGCGACGGCAGCACGGGCTGGAGCTATGCTTGGCGCATCGGTCTGTGGGCGCGGGCCTACGACGGCGACTTCGCGTACCGGCAGCTTTCCGGCCTGCTCCGGCAGAAGACCCTGCCCAACCTGTTCGACCTGTGCGGGCCATTCCAGATCGACGGCAACTTCGGCGGCACGGCCGGCATTGCCGAACTCCTGCTCCAAAGCCAGCTCACCGTGCCCGGCGAGCCGGGGACGCCGGAGATCGATCTGTTGCCGGCGCTGCCCACGGCCTGGCCCGACGGCACCGTGACCGGTCTGTGCGCTCGCGGCGGATTCGAAGTCGACCTCACCTGGCAGCGCGGCCGGTTGACCCGGGCCGTACTCCGGTCGAAATTGGGCAACCCCTGCCACGTCCGGTACAGCGGTTTCGAACTCGCCCTCAACACCCAGCCGGGGAAGCAATATGCCTTTGATGGGCAACTGCGACCGATGCCATGAACAACCGCGGCGTGCAGCTTGAGCTGGAACTGAAGGATGGGTTTATGGCCAACCGCCAACGAATCACACGGCCCCGGAGACTCGCCGTGCTGGCGGTGGTTCTGGTGTTTACCCTGGTGTCCGCCGGCATCGTCTGCGCCCGCGAGAGCTGGCCACAACCGACCGACGCGGCCAAACGCCGCGCCGAGGAATTCAAGCGCCACGCCGAAGAGGTCTGGCAGCGGATCGCCCCGGGACTGGAGCGATGGGCGAAGCAGGGCAAGACCTTCCTCCCGCGCTCAATCCGGTCTTCTGCTCGCAAACATGCCATGCGACTTCAAGCCAAGTTTTGAGCGGAAAACGAGTCCGCTGAAGGAGCGTCCCGACCATCGCGCCAAACTGCCGGTCGCACTCCGCGCAGTGCATCGAGCCCCGCTGGTTGAGCCAAGCCCGTTTACTTCCACAATAGACACATCGGTAGCCGGCTGGCCAGCGCCGCCTCACGAGATATTCCAAGCACGCCTGATCGGACGGAAACATTTCGTCGAAGTCGGCGCGTGTCTTTGGATACTCAGCGAGTGATTCCACACTACAGATTAGGCCAGATAAGGGACGTGCGCCAAGTGCATACGCCATTTTCACAAACCTCACTTCCTCCCGCTCAACCACGGGGGGAGAGACTCTCCCTTAATATCCACTTCAGGCTGACGGTGGCTTTGCCTTGATTCCAACCACGGGGGGGGACTCGAATACTTCCAGTAAGAGCCACCAGTTATTGCTTTGCCTTGATTCCACCACCTCGCGCAGATGCGCGGCGAGGTATTCGTGGACGGTCTGTGGGGTGAGGACGATTTCAGTCCACGAGGGCATCAACGGAAACGTATCTTTGCTTGCCGGCTCTTTCCTTCCGCCATTCGCGCAGGAAATCCGGGTCGGCGAGCAATTCCATCGTTTCCAGCATGGCCCCGAGGCGTTTGTTCGAAATCAAACGCGCCACTGGACGCCCATCACGGGTGATGGTCACAGCGACATGAGGCTGACGCAAAGCCCCGCAAACGTGGAGAACGACACATTGGTGCGGTTGTGGCTATCGAACGAGGAGCCTAGGTCTTAAGCACGCAAAAGAGGCCATTATCTGCCGCTGTTTTCTACGCGCAGCGCGGCATCGAGAACGACGTCTTCACCGGGCTTGAGCGCGAGGTCGATCACTTGGTCGCCGTACCGAACCCGGGTCTCAGTGCCGGCGAGACTGCGGATGGCAGCGGAGACCAGCCAGCCCTGCTGCCACATCAGGTCGACCTCGAAGCCACCGCGGACGCGCAGACCGCGCGCCGTGCCCTCGGGCCAGGCGTCGGGCAGCGCAGGGAGCAGGTGGATTTCACCGACTTGGCTTTGCAAGAGCATCTCCGCGATGCCGGCCGTGCCGCCGAAATTGCCATCGATCTGGAACGGTGGTTGGAATATGTGCCGCCACTCCAACGCTGCGTGGCCGTGGCCACTGTCGCCGGCTTGAGGTGCTCGCGCAGGAGGCGGTAGGCGCGGTTGCCGTCGCCCAGCCGCGCCCACAAGCAGAGCTTGAAGGCCAGGCTCCAGCCGGTCCCGGCGTCGCCGCGCACGTCAAGGGACTTGCGTGCCGCCGCCGCCAGGTCGGGCGCCGCGGTCGGACTGATCTCCGCGCCGGGATACAATCCCCAGAGGTGGGCCACGTGCCGGTGGTGGGGATCGGCCTCGGGATATTCCTCGAGCCATTCCATGATGCGGCCGTCGGAGCCGATCCGCGTGGGCGCCAGTCGCGCGCGTTTTTCCGCCAGCTCGGTGCGCAGCGCCTCGTCCACCCCGAGAATCCGCGAGGCCTCGATGCATGCGCCGAAGAGGGAGCGCAGCAACTGCAGGTCAGCCGTGGCGCCGAGGCAGATATGGCAGGGCGTGCCGTCCGGCAGGAGGAAGGCGTTTTCGGGTGAATTGGAGGGCGCGGTCACGAGCCAGCCGTGCTTCGGCTCCTCGATCAACATGTCGAGGTAGAACTGCGCCGAGCCCTTCATGATCGGATAGGCCCAGACGAGAAAACTCCGGTCCTGCGTGAACAGGTAATGGTCCCAGAGCTGCTGGCACAGCCAGGCCGAACCCGTGGTGGTGGCACCCCAGGTGGCGGACTCGCCCGGTGACGTGAAACCCCACGGGTTGGTGATGACGTGGGCCACCCAGCCGCGGGCGGCATAGTAGCTCCGGGCGGTGCGCGCGCCGGGCGCCGGCAGCGAGGCGATGAGATCGAACAGCGGGCGCTCCAGTTCGGCGAGGTTGCACACCTCGGCCGGCCAGTAGTTCATCTGCACGTTCACGTTGAGGTGCCAGTCGCCGTTCCACGGCGTCTGAATCTCCTCGGCCCAAAGGCCCTGCAGGTTGGCCGGCAGGCCGCCCGGCCGCGAGGACGAGATGAGGAGATAACGGCCAAAATCGAAATACAGCGCCGCGAGGCCGGGGTCGTCCGCACCTCCATGGAAGGCCTGCAGGCGCACCGCCGCGGGCAGCGCCTCCGCCACGGGGTTGGCGGGGCCCAGCTGGAGACTGGCGCGGTTGAACCAGTGCTGATAGTCGGCGATGTGCGCCCGGCGTAATTCCGCGTACGGTTTCGCCGCCGCGCGCGCCAGATCGTCGGCCGCCATTTTTTCCGGCTGATCGCCGCGCCGGCCGGCAAAGGTGTGGATGTCGGTCGCCGCGGTCAGCAGCAGGACGACCTCGTCGGCGGCACGCACCTGCAGCCCGCCGTCGCGGACGCGCACCAAGCCGCCGCGGGCAAGCGCCCGCAGGAGGG
>JBGOXZ010000141.1:0-6875 GCA_041479395.1 Opitutaceae bacterium | reverse complement strand
GATGTGGCAGGTCGACCAGCCGCTGGCCGAGCCGATTTCCACGCAGGTCTCCGGGCGCAAGGCGCGCACCAAGCCGTGCAACAACCAAGCCGAAGCCCCCAGCCCGGTGGCAAAACCGGAGGTCGCCAGATGATACCGCGCGCGCAGGAGATAGAGCTGGTGCCGCAGCTGGCGGTTCTTCCAAATCATCGTGGCGAGCACCGGGTTCATGGCGGCGCCGGGGCAGTCTTCTCGACGACCAGCTCCCACGAGTAGACATCCACCAGCGGCGTTTCGTGCAGGACGCGCACGGGGCAGATTCCCTCCAAGGCGCGCTTCACAAAGGCGAGCGAGAAATCGGCATGTACATGATGCTGGTTGTAGGGCTGGCCGGTGGCGGCGCAATGCGCGCGGTAGGCTTGCTCGTCAGGGCAGAACAGCACGAGCCGGCCGCCCGGCCGCAGTACCCGGATCCATTCCCGGAGCACGGCGCGGGTGTCGATGAAGTCCTCCAGCACATGGGAGGAAAACACGAAATCCAGCTGGCCATCGGCAAACCAGTGCAGCCGGGCGGCGTCCCCACCCAGTTGCACCGGCAGCTCGGAGTAGCGGGCGTAGGGGGTGGGCAGGTCCATCCGCAGCGCGTGCAAAACGACGGGATCACCGCCGCATCCCACGTCCAAACCATAACCGGCGCAGTACGGAGCCAGTCGAGCGCGGCATTTGGAGGTCTCGCTCGGGTAATGGGGCGGTGGCGGCAAACCCCGGCGCCGCCAGCGGTGCCACCACGAACGGGCGATGGATTCCAATCCCAGCGGGCGCGCGCTGGCCGCAACCAGCCGCTTGAATTTCATGCTCATCCCGGGGACACCGCCGGTTCCTTCCACTGGGCCGCGAGCCGCAGGCCGCCGCCGGGAATCTGCACACAGCCGACGTTGGTCCGCGGCCCGGGCTGCACTTCGATCATGCCACAGGTCGGCAGGTAATCGAGGCTGGTCACGTCGCCCGTGCGGGCGCCGAGATCGAGCGCATAGCGGCCGGGACTCAGCGGCAGATCGGGCAGGGTGAGATCGATCCACCCTTCCTGGTTGGCCCGATAGGAAAGGCGCGCCCCGTCGAGGTCGCTGTCAAACGTGGCGAGCCGGGTCCCCTCGACCGTGCAGAAACCGAGGCCGAACGCGACCCCCTCCACCGCCGCCTGGGTGCGGAAATGGATGCGCGCGCGGAAGGGCTCGCGGTGCACGATGGGCCCACCGTCGTTGAGATGAAGGCCGGTGATCACCAATTTGCCGGCGCGGCGGTCGGCGCTCCCCCAGGCGCGGAAATCGAAGTCGCTGCCCGCGGCCTCGGTCTGGCTGCGGATGTATTCCGCGGCGATGGCGGGAGCCGGCCCAACTTTGCGCAGCCGCCCTTGGTCGAGCCAGAACACCCGATCGCACAGCCCGATCAGGCTGCCGAGATTGTGGCTGACCAGCAGCACGGTGCGTCCTTCCTGCGCGGCGACGGCATTCATCTTGCCGAGGCATTTGCGCTGAAAGGCGTAATCACCCACCGCCAGGACCTCGTCGACGACGAGGATCTCCGGCTCGAGGTGCGCGGCCACGGCGAACGCCAGGCGCACATACATGCCGCTCGAATAGCGTTTCACCGGCGTGTCGAGGAAACGGTCGATCTCGGCGAAGGCGACGATCTCGTCGAACTTCCGCCGGATTTCTGCCCGGGACATGCCGAGAATGGCGCCGTTGAGCCGAATGTTTTCCCGCCCGGTGAGCTCGGGATGAAAGCCGGTGCCGACCTCCAGCAGGGAGGCCACCCGCCCCACCAACGTAAACCGGCCCTCGGTCGGCTCGGTGATGCGTGAGAGGAGCTTGAGCAGCGTCGATTTGCCGGCGCCGTTGCGCCCGATGATGCCGACGACTTCCCCCCGCTTCACCTCAAACGAGACGCTACGCAGGGCCCAGAACTCCTCGCGGGTCGCGCGCTGTTCCCCACGCCGGCGCAACGCCTTCCACCAGCCGCGCGCGCCGTGGACCAGTGCGTCCCGCAGCGTGTCGTGCCGCACTTCGTGGCCGATGACGTAGCGCTTGGATAGGTTTTCGACCGTAATGGCGGGATCGGTGGCCATGACTTCAGATCACGTCGGAGAACTGCCGCTCCGTCCGGCGGAAGAACCACAAGCCCGTGGCGACGAGGACCAGCGCCACGGCGGAGGAGACGAGGAATTCGGGGAGGTAAAACGAATAATCCGCGCCGAGCAGACACCAGCGGAAGCCGTCCACGACGCCGGTCAGGGGATTGAGGGCGAGCAGATCGCGCCAGTGCGGCAGAAAGTCCGTGCGATAGCCGACCGGCGTCACGAAGACGCCGATTTGCAGCAGGAACGGTGTGATGAAGCGGAAGTCGCGGTATTTGACGGTCAGCGCCGTGACCCAAAGTCCGGCGCCGAGCGCGATGAGCAACGCGGCGGCGATGAACACCGGCAGCAGCAGCAACCGCCAGGTCGGCACCACCCCGGCGAGAAAGGCAAAAGGCGCGGAGACCGCCAGGAGGATTGCCATGTCAATCAAGGCGACTGCCAGCGCGGAGAGGGGCACGATCAGCCGGGGGAAATAAACCTTGGAAATCAGGTGCGCGTTGCCGACCAGGCTGTTGCCGGCGCCGCTGAAAGCGGAGGAGAACAGTTGCCAGGGCAGCAGTCCGGCCAGGACCAGCAGCGGGTAGGGCAGGTTGCCGGCGGGCATTTTGGCGAGTTTGCCAAACACGAAGGTGAGGAGGAGCGTTTGCACGGCCGGCTGGATGATCGCCCACGCAAAGCCGAGCGCGGCCTGCTTGTAGCGCACCTTGATGTCACGCCAGGCCAGGAAGCCCAGCAGCTCGCGGTACCCCCACAGGTCGCGCCAGTAGTGTTGCTCAGCCTTGCCGGCCTCGACGACGAGCTTCGCGGTTGACGGCGGATTCATGGGTCAGGCGGCGAGTGCGCGCCGCAGCCGCTCCTGGAAGGCCGGGTAGCTGAACTGCGCCGCGCGCTGTCTGATTTGCTCTGCATTCCACTGACGTTGCAACGCCCAAACGAGCTTGGCCGCGATTTGCGGGATGTCGCCGTGATCGACGAGCACGCCGGACGCGTCATCGATGATCTCTGGCGTGGCCCCGGCGCGCGCGCCCAGGCAGGGCTTGCCGTGCGCGATGGCTTCGAGGAACACGATCCCGAAACCTTCGCCGCTGCTCGGCAGTGCGAACAGGGTGCACGCGCGATAGGCGGCGCGCAGACCGGCATCGTCCACGAACCCGGCAAACTCCACCGCGTCGTTCCCGCCCGCGCGGACGGCCAGGTCCTTCAGGCGCGGCAGGTCGCTGCCCGTGCCGATGACCCGCAGCCGTGCCGCCGGCACATGCCGGCGCACGGCCGGCATCGCCGCGATGAGATGATCGACGCCCTTGTAGCGTTCCGTCGCGTCCAGCCGGGCGACCGTGAGGATGACGGTTTCGCCAGGGGCCGGCGCGTCTCCGGCCGGGGCGTGGTCAAAGAGAGGATCCAGCGCATTGGGCACGACGACAAAACGCGATTCGGGCAGCGCGATCCGCCGCTGCATCTCGCGGCGGGTGAAATCACTCACGCACAGAATGCGCCGCGCCCGACGCAGGGCGAGCCGCTCCAGCCACGTGTACGTCCGCCAGACCTCAATGCCGTGCGCCACGAGAGAATACTCGAGCCGCGGGTGAAGGCACCGCGCCAGCCAGGCGCCACTCAACTGCCCCAAGTGCCCGCAGACCACGCGGTCGGCGCCGGCGGCGGCACGCAGCGCCCGCCAGACAAACGCGGTCTTCCGGCGGCCGCAGGGGTGACGCTGCGTCAATTTCTCGTTGGCATGCTGTTGAAGCCGCGCCGCGGGGAAGTCCGGATCGTTGAGCACAACGAGGCGGACTTCATCCCCGGCATCCGCCATGTCGCACAGCGCCTTCAGATAGAGCCGCATGATGCGCTGGATGCCGCTCTCGCGGGCAAACAGCTCGGGACACAGCAGCAGGGTTTTCATGCCGCGGATCGGCGGTTCAAGAAGGCAATCAACACCGCCAGGCTCCAGACGCGCGACCACTCGCGTTCATCACTCCCGGCGAGAAACCCGTGCCAGAATGCGGACACGGCGCCGACATCGAGCAGACCGGTGCGTCCGATGGAAGCCGCCGCAAACGTGTCCTCGAGGAACGGCTTCAACTCGCGGCGCATCCACACGGCGAAGGGCAGGGTGAAGCCGTGTTTTTCCCGTCGGCGGATTTCTTCCGGCAACACGCCGCCCAAAGCGGCGGCAAGGGCGGATTTCGTCTGGCCGCCGCCGGTCTTGAAGCGCGCGGGTTGCGCCCACAGCCACTCGATGAACGGTCCGTCGATGAACGGCACGCGCAGTTCGAGCGAATGCGCCATGCTCATGACATCGCTGTCGCGCAGGAGCACGTCGGCCATGTACGTGCGCAGTTCCCACGCGCTGATGGTCTGGAAGGAGTCGGCCCCGGCGAGATCCCCCGGCAGGTCGGCGAGGCACGGATGGTCGTGGAACGCACCATCCAGCATGGCCCGCGCATCCGGCTGCAGCAGCGAATGGCCCAGGGCGGACGAAAACACGCGCCGCTGGAGCGAACACAGGCCGTGCAGATTGTGCGCATGGGCGAGGAAGTCGGCCAGCTTGCGCTGCCGGACGCCGCCGCGGGCGAGCCGCCGCGTGACCGCTTGGCGCAGCGCCAGCGGCAACGCCCGCCAGATCGGCAGCAGCCGCGCCAGGCGCGGCAGATCACGGAACGACGGATACCCCCCGAACAGTTCGTCACCCCCAAGGCCGGACAGCGCAACCTTCACGCCACCGTGGTGCGCGGCTTGGCTCACATAATAGGTGTTGATGCCGTCACCGGTGGGCTGGTCGAAAGCGCGCAGGAGGCGGTCGAGATCCGCGGCCACCTGCCGGCCGGTGAGCACGGTCTCGTGATGTTCGGTGCCGAGCGCGTCCGCCGCGCGGCGGGCGTGCGTCGCCTCCGAAAAGGCGGTTTCCTCGAAGACGAGGGAGAATGTCTTGAGGCGCGCGGCCCCCGCGCGGGTCATGAGCGCGACGATGCCCGAGGAATCGAGTCCGCCGGAAAGAAACGCGCCCACCGGCACATCGGCGATGCGGTGGGCCTGCACGGTGTCATCCAGGTGCGCGCACAGCTCGCGGTGGAACTCCTCCGCGGTACGGCAGGCGGAGGCGGCGCCGGCCGCGGGGAACCGCCACCACCGTTTCACCTCGAGCCGGCCGTCGGCGAGGCGCGCGCATTCGCCCGGGCGCAGACTGAACACATTCTCGTAGATGGTGCGTGGCGCCGGAACGGCGAAGTACGCCAGGTATTCAGCCACGGAGCGCGCGTCGATCCGGCGTGCCACCACGCCGGAGGCAAGCAGCGCATTCAGTTCCGAGGCAAAGGTGAAGCGACCCCGGGTCTCGTCGTGGCAGTAATAGAGGGGTTTGATGCCGAACGCGTCGCGGGCGAGGAACAGACTGCGGGCCTGCTCGTCCCACACGGCAAAGGCAAACATACCGCGCAGCCGGCGCAGGCAGGCTTCGCCGTGGCGCGCGAACGCGGCGAGGAGCACCTCGGTGTCGCACTGCGATTGGAACGGATAGCCCCCCGCCGCCAGTTCGGCGCGCAGCGCAGGGTAGTTGTAGATGCAGCCGTTGAAAACAAGGTGATAGCGGCCGTCGGCGCTGGTCATCGGTTGGTGCCCGCCCGCCGGATCGATGATCGCCAGACGGCGCATGCCAAGCGTCGCCGAACCACGGCTGATGTCGCCGTGATCGTCGGGACCGCGGTGCTGCAGGGCGTCGCACATGCGCGCCACGGCCGCACGCCGCTGTTCGTCAGAGTCGTTCAGACTGACCAGACCAGCGATGCCACACATGCGGGGATCAGAGAAAGCTTCGCCGGATCACTTCCGGTGGAAGCAACCGGCAAGGGCGCGACTTCATGGCGCGGCAGACACGAGATCCATGGCCGGGGCGCCGGTCCCCGGCCTTTTCCAAGCCTTAGACTGGACGCAACTTTCGCACGTTACGAGCCGGTTTTAATTCCGGCTCAGGCGGACCCAGGCAGTTGTAGGAGCGAGCTTCCGCCTTCGCATGAAGCTACGGCGGACAAGTGCTCGCGACCCGTCCTCCGTAGCCTCGGCGAAGGAGGATGCAGACGAGAAATCGCCTGCCCCTCGACGGGTTCGACGAGCTCACCGCAGGCATGCTCGGGGCCCTGAACCTGTCGAACGGGCGAGCAGGCTCCTACAGCGCTCACCAAATTATTGGGGGAGAATAGAGCGAAATCATGGTTCGATTGCATGATTCCGGCTCAGGCGCAGATTGAACGGGCGACGTCGCGGGCTTTGTCCGCCGAAACGAGCTTTTCCACCAGCAACAGCCCGAAATCCAAGGCCGTGCCCGCGCCGCGCGAGGTCAGGATGTTGCCGTCCGCGACAACGCGCTGGTCGGCGAGGATGTGGGGCAGTTCGCCGGCGACAGAGGAGTGGGCGGTGTAGCGGCGGCCCTCCAGCAAGCCGGAGGCGTTGAGCACGGTGGGAGCGGCGCAGATCGCCGCAAGCCATTTGCCGGCGGCGGCGTGATGCTCGACGACCGCGCTCACGCGCGGGTCGGTACGCAGGTTTTTCACCCCGGGGCCGCCGGGAAGGAACAACAGGTCGAAAAGGTGATCGCCGATCTCGGAGAGGGCAGCGTCGGCATGCGTCGTGATGCCGCTTCGCCCGGTGACGTGGCGCTGCTCCGAGAGCGAGGCGATGGTCACGTCGACCCCGGCGCGGCGCAAAAGGTCGACCGGAGTGAAAGCCTCGATTTCCTCAAATCCTTCGGCCAGCAGGGTAAGAGCGG
>JBGOXZ010000140.1:0-6895 GCA_041479395.1 Opitutaceae bacterium | reverse complement strand
GACGATGACGCCGTGGCCTTTGTTGCGGGTGGACAGAGTCTTCTCGTAGCGACAGGTCGCAGTGAGGATCGGCCAGAATTTTTTGACCTGAGTCATGGGTTCGCGATTCAGATTAATCAGATGGTGACCAGGAAATTGACGCCAATCGCCCCGATATATCCGGCGGCGCGATCGCCCTCGGGAGCCACCGTTCCGTAATCGGCGGCGAAGACGCGGGCAACCCGGTGCTTGTGATAACTCGCCAGCAGTGTCCGGCAGGGCATCACTTGGCGGTCGCCGTCGCCGTAGAGCGAACGACGCAATTCGGGCAATTGATACCAGGGCAGGGCGGGGCGCGTGTGATGGGCATTGTGATAGGGAAAATTCATGACCAGGAGATTGAGCCACGGCATGCGGAGCGAAACCAGATCGCGCGGGGAGGTCCTCATCACGAAGCGCGCAACGGGCACGAAGCGCGCCACGGGAACAAAGGCGGCAACGAGATCCCAGCGTCGCTTTGATTCCGACATCATGGCAACCCAACTCCGTTCCCATCGCGCCATGGGGCTGCGAGGGCTCACAGACCAACGGATAGGGGATATCCGGCGGGAGGTGCTGCCGAAGGATTTGTTGAAAAGCGGCGCCGCCGGTTTCGCGCGCCTTGCGCTTCTGATAGGTGGCGCGGGTCTGTTCGTTCAAATGCCGCGGGCCGGCGATGTCCGAGTTCTGCAGAGCGTCGGCCCAGGCACGAAGCTGGCGGGAGCAGGATTCGGCGAGGGGGATGAGATCTGAGATTTCAGATTTGAAATCTGAGAGCCAGGGCCGGCGCGAGGCGAGCAGCAGCATGGAGCGGACTTCGCCGGCCGAGCCGCGCGCGATGTAGAGGAAGGCCAGCAGCTCGTTGGTGGTGCCACGCTCGAAACCTTCGGCGATATTGTTGGAGACGGACAGCGCGGCGCGCTCCGGCTGACCACGGAAGCTCGGGCGCAGGCGCGGCGGCGCGCGGTCCAGGAATTCGTCGATGCGGTCGTACAATTTGGCGGCGGATTGCCAGACGGGCAGCTCCTCGAAGCGTTGATAGGTGGGCATGGGAGGGAGGGGGATTTGAGATTTCAGATTGGAGACGACGGAGGACCGGCTTGCGGAGGAGGCGGGAGGAGAGGTTGCTTGGGCCTTATTGGTGGAATCTTCGCCCGCGTGGGCCTTATAGGCCGTGGCTGGAGGCAGGCGTTTCGACGAAACAGAATCCTCGCAGTCAACCACGGTTGTCCAGAAACGATGGGCGCGGGTCATCCCCCTTCGCACCTGGCTTCGGAAGGCCTTCACGCCAGGGCTCAAGTCCGCACGGTCGCGTGCGCCAGTGCTTCGACGGACCGAAGCGTGCGGCCTCGACCCTCGCCGACGGCGTCGCGCCGGCTGGGACGGTGCATCCTAAACTCTGAGCCCCACCGCCCGCGCCCGCCTACGTTGAGGTCTTGGTCGATACTTCAATGACGTCGTGCGGGGCGGCCTCGCGCTGGCCGGCGGCCGTCACGTACACGTAGCGGGCCTTGGCGCGGAGTTCGGACAGGTTGCGCGCGCCGAGGTAGCCCATGCCGGACTGCAGGCCGCCAATGAGATCGGCGAGCACACTGTCGACCGAGCCGGACACCTCTTTGAGCGCCTCGATGCCCTCGGCGGAGATCTTGCGCGTGGTGTCCTCCTTCTCATGGCCGTAGCGCGTGGCGGAGCCGGCCTTCATGGCGGCGAGCGTGCCCATGCCCCGGTACTGCTTGTAGAGCTTGCCGTTGATTTCGAGAATCTCGCCCGGCGCTTCGCGGCATCCGGCGAACAGGCCGCCGCAGATGACGGCGTCGGCGAGCGTGAGCGCCTTGACGATATCGCCCGACTTGGCGATGCCGCCGTCGGCGATGATGCGCGCGCCCCGAGCCGCGGCACCCTTGCGCCCCACGTAAAGGGCGGTGAGCTGCGGGATTCCTACGCCGGCCACCATGCGGGTGGTGCAGATGGAGCCGGGGCCTTGGCCGATCTTGATCGCATCGGTGCCGCACTCGGCGAGATATTCCACACCGGCGGCGCCGGTGACGTTGCCGGCGATGATGGTGAGGCCCGGGAACGCTCCGCGGAGCATCTTCACAATTTCGCCCACGCCTGCGCTATGGCCGTGGGCGGTGGAAACGGCGACGGCGTCGATGGCCTCGTCCACCAACTCGCCGACGTGCGCGATGATCCGGTCGCGGTCGAGTTCGCCCGATGGCGCGCGCACGGGGGCGACCGCGGCGCCGGCCACGAGGCGGAAATGCGCGTCGCGGCTGGGCTTTCGCCGCGACCTGACCTCGCCGATGATGCGCTCGACATCGGTGCTGGTGACCAGCCCGCGCAGGCGGTCCTGGTCGTCAACGACCAGCATCTTGTTGATGCCGATGTGTTCGCTGAAGAATGTGTCGGCGTACTTGATGGGATCGCCGCCGAGGTCACGCTCCTGGGCGACGATGAGTTTGGCGCGCGGCGTCATCGCCTCGGTGACCTTCTTGGCGCGATAACGCTCCTTCACGATGCTACCGGGCAACAGACCGACGAGCCGGCCCTGCGCGTCCACGACGGGGAACGTCTGGAAGCTGAAGTGCCGCTGTTCGATCATGGCGAGCACGTCGCCAATGGCGAGGGTCGGCGAAACGGTGATGGGGTCCTGGATGAGGCCATGGATGTGGCGCTTCACGCGCGCGACCTCCTTCACCTGGTCCGCGGCCGGCATGTTGTAGTGAATGAGGCCGAGGCCGCCGTTCAGCGCCATGGCGATGGCCATGCGCGATTCAGTGACGGTATCCATGTCCGATGAGATGATCGGAATTTGCAGGCGCAGCGTCTCCGAAAGCTGCGTGGCGAGGTCGGCATCCTTGGGGAGGATTTCCGAGTAGAGTGTCGCCAGCGAGACGTCGTCGTAGGTCAGCGCCGTGGGCAGGAGGCGGGGGAAAAACTCGTCGGCCGACGGGTAGAACTGAAGGTCGCTCGGGTGGGCAATCGTGACAGGCTTGGTCATGGTTGCCATGAATGACATAATGGCGGGGGGAAAAATCGCAACGCCTTTTTTGCGGCGCGGCGCAGGAGTAGACGGATGGATGCCATCGTTCGGCGCTTCAAGGTCCAAACTCTCACGAGTTTGGCTACGCGCTGAAAGCTTCGGCGCGGCTGACGGTCCAGCGGCGCGTCGAAGCCCTCGGCGAAGACGGCCGGGCGGGCCGAAAACGAGCGCGGCGGTGCCGGCGGTCCCGCCCTACCGGTCTTCGCCGCCGTGCGCATCACACGCGACGTGGGCGTCGCGTCCCCAGAGTCCAGAATCCATTTCGCCCCATGCGCGCGGTTGCATGCGCCGATGCCGGCGCTACATCATGAGGCGTGACCTGTCGTCTGGCTTATCGCCGATATCGCCTGCCATTCATCCGCGCCGTACGCACCGCGCACGGCCCGTGGACGGAGCGGGAGGGGATGGTGGTGCGGCTGGAGGATGAGGCGGGACGCGTCGGCTTCGGCGAGGTGGCGCCGATACCATGGTTCGGCACGGCGACGCTGGCGGAGGTCGAAGCGGTGCTCGAGAAGCTGGGCGACACGCTGGATGCGGCGTCCATCGAGCGCATCGACGAGCGTCATGGCTGTCTGCAGTTTGCCCTGGCGGCGGCGATGACCGAGGCAGGGCGGATTGTCCTTAATCCGCCGGGCTCGGCAAAAGCACGGCGCGTCAAGGATAGCGCGCCCTACCTTTCGCCCGTTGTGACCGAGCGCCTGCCCGTGGCGATGCTGCTGCCGGCGGGCAAGGCGGCGCTGGCGGCGGCGGACCAGGCACGGTCGGATGGTTTTGTGGCATTCAAGTGGAAAGTTGGCGTGCTCAGCGCGGCGGACGAAAAAGCGCTGCTGGACGACCTGCTGGGGCGGCTGCCTGATGGCGCGAAGCTGCGGCTGGATGCCAACGGCGCATGGACAACGCGGCAGGCGGCCCGGTGGCTGGATCGCTGCGCGGAGCGGCCGATCGAGTTTGTGGAGCAGCCGGTGGCGCCGGAAGACGTGGATGCGCTGACGGGTCTGGCCGGCGATTACCCGACGAAGCTGGCCCTGGACGAATCGGTGGCGGGGCTTCCGAGCCTGCGGACATGGCTGGAACGCGGCTGGCCGGGTGTGTTGGTGGTGAAGCCGGCGCTGATGGGAATGCCCGCGAGCGTGCTGGCACTGCTCGCCCGGCATAAGGCTGATGTGGTTTTTTCGTCGGCGCTCGAGACGGCCGTCGGCCAGCGGGCGGCGCTACGAATGGCGTTTCAATTCAAGGGAGCGCAACCGCGCGCGCTCGGCTTCGGGGTCACGCCGCTGTTCAAGGACGGGCGGTTTGACGGCCCGCCCCGCGCTCCCTTTCTATCGATCGATGCTGTCGACAAGTTGGATTTGGATGCCGTATGGAACGCGTTGAACTAGCCCGCCGGCTCGGCGCCGCGCTGCGGGTGGCCGAGTCGCGCGATGTCGTGGTGGAGGAACGTGAATCCGAGCGATTCATGGCCGCCTTCGCCGAGGCCGTGGCGGCGGGCGGCACGGTGTTTGTGGCGGATCCGTCATGGGGCGCGGCGGAGCGGACGCAGCTCGCCGCATTGCTTCAATCGCAGATCGCGAGCTGCGGGTCGCGAAGCGAGCAAGGCTGGCTCTGCCTGCCGACGGGTGGAACGAGCGGGACGCTGCGGCTTGCCCGGCACGATCAGGACACGCTCTCCGCCGCCGTGCGCGGTTGCAGCGGACATTTCCAGGTCCGGCAGATCAATGCGATCGGCGTGCTGCCGCTGCATCACGTGAGCGGCTTGATGGCGTGGATACGCTGCGCGCTCACGGGCGGCCGGTATCTGCCGTGCAGGTGGGAGGAAATGGAAGGCGGACACTGGCCGGAGACCGGGAAGGGAGACTGGTTCCTGTCTCTCGTGCCGACCCAGCTGCAGCGGCTGCTTGACCGGCCCGAGGGTCCGGAGCGTCTCCAACAGTTTCGGGCGGTCTTCGTCGGCGGAGGGCCGGTCTGGCCGGAATTGCTCGACCGCGCGGCGGAGGCGCGACTGCCGTTGGCACCGGGTTACGGGATGACAGAGACGGCCGCGATGGTCGCGGCTTTGCGGCCGGAGGAGTTTCTGGCCGGCCGCAGGGGCTGCGGTTCCGCCCTGCCGCACGCCCGGTTCGAACTGGATGCGGACGGCGGCATTCAGATCGCGGCGGAATCGCTGTTTCGGGGCTATTATCCACTCTGGCGCGAGGCTGGTCCGTGGCAGACGGAGGATCTCGGGCGCCGGGACGAACACGGCAGCCTGCACGTGATCGGGCGCCGTGATGCCGTGATCATCACCGGCGGGGAGAAGGTTGAGCCCGGCGAGGTGGAGGCGGCATTGCGCGCGACAGGGCAGTTTGCCGACGTCGCCGTGATCGGCATGCCGGACGCGGCGTGGGGGGAGGCCGTGGTGGCGTGCTATCCGGCGGGGTTGAAGGAACCGGACATCAGCGCCGTCGGGCAGCACATCGCCGGCCAGTTGGCGCCGCACAAACGGCCCAAACACTACATCTGCCTCGCGGCTTGGCCGCGCAACGACCAGGGAAAGGTGAACCGGCGGGAGCTGGCCGCCCTGGCGTCGGAGGCAGCCGGCCGGATCATGCGGAATGGCGCTTGAGCCAGACGAGAATAGCGGACGGCAGGGCGCGGCGCTCGCGGGACACGGACGAGATGCAGACGTGCTCGGTGTGCAACCGCGCCACGAGCTTTTCCGGTCGACCAAGGCGGTGAATTTCGTAGTCGATGGCGTAGCTGTCGGTCCCGACGAGCGTGGGCGTGAGAGTCACACTGGTTTTGTCCCCGCAGGTCAGCGGACGCAGATACTCGGCCTGACTTTTCGACACCGGCACGACGACGTCGTGTTTCCGGAAGAATGTCTTCAATTCGATGCCCGCCGCGGCCAGCGACTCTTCGTAGGCCTCGTGGCAGATGGCGAGGTAATTGGGGAAGAACACCACGCCGGCGGCGTCGGTATCGGCAAAGCGGATGGTGCGGTGGTAGACAAAGGGCATGAAACTACGAAATACACAGAATGCGCCGAAAGGGAAGCCATCCGAAAGTCGGGTGGTGGGTCAGTTTATGTAGGTCGGGCTTCATGCCCGACGCCAATGCGCATCGACATCACTCTGTCGGGGATAAACCCCGACCTACAGCGACGGTCTAGTCCTAGCAAACTGACCCACTACCGAAAGTCGGTCTTGAGTTTCCGCGCAGATTCCGTGTGGTCCGAGGGGAAGAGGCGTGACCAAAAACGACATAGCCGCGGTGCTGGATGAGATCGGCGTGCTGCTGGAGTTGAAGGGCGAGAATCCCTTCAAGGTGCGCGCCTATCACGCCGGGGCGCGGGCGCTCGAGGCGCTGGAGGAGGATCTGGGCACGGTCGTCGCCGAGGGCCGGCTGCAGGCGATCAAGGGGATCGGCGAGGCGCTGGCGCAAAAGATCGCGGAGCTGCAGGCGACGGGGCGGCTGGAGTTTCACGAGAAGCTCCAGGCCTCGATCGCGCCGGGCTTGGTGGAAATGCTGGAGATTCCCGGACTCGGGGCGAAAAAGATCAAGGCGCTGCACGAGAAACTCGGGATCAGTTCAATCGCGGAACTGGCGCGCGCCTGCCAGGAGGGGCGGGTGGCGGCGCTCGATGGATTCGGAGAGAAGAGTCAGGAGAAGATTCTGACCGGCATCCGCCACCGCGAGGCGTATGCGCGGCGGCACCTGTGGTGGGATGCCTTTGCGGCGGCCGAGCCGATCTTGCAGGGATTGCGGGCGGTGCCGCAGGTGCGGCGCGCGGATCACGCCGGCAGCCTACGCCGCGGGCTGGAGACGGTGGGCGATCTCGACTTTCTGGTGGCGGCG
>JBGOXZ010000139.1:0-6902 GCA_041479395.1 Opitutaceae bacterium | reverse complement strand
TCTAAATTCGATCCCGCCAACATAGACAAGGTCGGTATTCCATCCCCATTCCTCTTCTTTTCCTGGTATCCTACTTTCACCAGAAACGGAAGCGTGAGAGCGAAACGAAGCGTGGAGGGGTTCACCAGTCGCGGCCTTTCTTGGGCGGAGGTTTGTGGTCCCGGCTGTCGAGCATTTCGAAAAGTTCGGCGGGCGAATCCTGGTTGCGGAGCTGGTCGAGCTTTTGGATGGGCAGCACCATGGACGGATCGGATTTTGCCTCCTGCGGGCGCTGCGGCTGGCCGCCGACCTTTTGGGTCTCGCCGGTATTGGCCTTCGGCGGCTCGGTCTGGTTTTGCGGTTTGGGCTCCGAGTTCTGGGATTGATCCTGCTGCGGCTGTTCCTGTTTCTCCTGCTGCTGCTCCTTTTGCTGCTTCTGCTCCTGCTGCTGTGGTTGCGGAGGCGGCTCGGGGGGCTTTTTCAGCAACTCCTCGAGCTCGTTGCGAAGCTGGGGCCAGTCGGCGGCCTTGGCCGCGAGCTTCTCGCCCGCGTCGACCCCGGCCAATGCGTCGCGCACCGGGCCGGGCATGACGGCCTGCCCGGCCCCTTGGAGGCGCTGGCCCCATGTGACGGTCTCACGCGCCAGCGTGGCGTAATCGCCCGCAGACAGCGCCGGCTGCACGGAGAGGCGTTCAATGAGCTTGCTGAGCGGCGCGGCGTAGGCCGAGGTGTCCTCGGCGGCCAGACCGGAAACGGGGTACCGGAGACCGCAGAGCAGCATGAAGAGGGCCGCCGCGGCCGCGGCCGCCGTCTTTCCGGTTTCGAGCATCCGCCTGCCGGTGTCGCCCGCCAGCGGCAGGCTGCGCACGCGCGGCCGGACGGGAAACTCACGCCACAGGCTCAGCAACAGGCAGAGCAGCGCGGGCGCCAGCGCCCACTGGAAGCGTTCCAGTTGCCGCGCCTGGATCCGCTCCTTGAACTCGCCGCGGCGGCCGGTCTCGACGGTCTGTTTGAGCAGCGCGCCGAGGTCGACCCACGTGCTGGCATCGGTGTACACGCCGTTGGTGGCGGAGGCGAGTTCCTGCAGCGTGGAGCTGTTCAGCTTCGACAGGACGACGGCGCCGCGCTCGTCCTTCACATAGCCGCCCGCCTGGTCGGGAATGAAGGCGCCCTGCGTGGTGCCGACGCCGAGGCCGATCACCCGGATGTCTTTCGTCCGCAGGTTGTCGACGAGATCCCGCCACGCGTCGGTCTGGCTTTCGCCGTCGCTCAGGATGATGAGGTAGCGGTCGGCCGTGCCGCTGGCGCCGAAGGCGTCGAGCACGGCCCGCAGCATGGCCTCGTAATTGGTGCCGCCCACCGGCATGAAAGCCGGGTTGAGCGAGGGCAGGAATTCGTTGAGCACCTCGTAGTCCGCGCTCAACGGCACCTGCAGGAACGCCGTCCCGGCAAATACCACGAGGCCGACGCGCTCGCCGCGCAGGCCGTCGAGGAGTCCCTGGATGAGCAGCCGTGCGCGCTCGAGCCGCGAGGGCCGCACATCGGGTGCGAGCATGGAGCGGGAGAGGTCGAGGGCGATGACGATCTCGCGCGACTGGTCGAACACCGGCTCCTCGACGCGGCCCCATTGCGGGCGGGCGAGGGCCACCACGCCAAAGGCGAGGCCGAGCCAGAGCAGCAGCCGTCCGCGCGTATGGTGGTGACCGTCGCCGACCGCCGCATGCCGGGCTCCCGCCCACGCCCGCAGGATCTTCGGCCAGTGGCGGGCTGACTCTCCGTTGCCGCGGCGGATCGCGTCCCCCACCGCGAGCACGACGACGGGTACGAGCAGCCAGAGCAGATGCGGCCAGTAGAAGATCATGGCAATGCCGAGGGCCCCGTGATGAAGGGTGAATGCGGCGGCGCAGGCTGGCGCCGCAGCGTCGGCCAGGCAAGAATGAGTCCGGCGCACAGCAGGCAGGCGAGGCCCGGCCCGGCGAACCACGGGAAGAGCTCGGTCGTGAGCAGGTAGGACTTCGCCTCGAACTCGATTTTCTGGGCGCGATCGATCGACTTGAAGGCCGTCTCGACGGTGTCGGCGTCGCGCGCGCGGAAGAACCGGCCGCCCGTCTGGTTGGCGATGATCGTGAGCGTGTTCTCGTCGAGATCGGCCAGGATTTGCGTGTAGGTGATGGTCTTGCCCCGCTCGTCGCGCAGGGGCAGGAAGGTGTAGCCATCCTTGCCGGCGCCGATGGTGTAGACGGGGATGCCGCGGGCCTTGGCGAGTTCGGTCGCCTGCTCCGGCGTGAGGAGCCCGCGGTTGTTCGCCCCGTCCGTGAGCAGCACGACGAAGGCGCCCTTGCGATGATTGCCCTCTTCGCGGCCGGCCTGCTCGAGGCGCGTGAGCGCGACGCCGAGGCCGTCGCCGACGGCGGTGTGATCAGCTTCGATCACGCCGATCTCGATGCGATCGAGCTGGCGGGCGAGCCAGGCGTGGTCGAAGGTGAGGGGGGAGAGCGTGTACGCCTGGGTGGCGAACACCACAATGCCGATGCGGTCGTTGGACCGGTTCTCGATGAAGGCGCGGATGACCGGCTTGATGACCTGCAGGCGGTTCGGACCCTCGCCCGGACGATGATTGTCCTCGGCGAGCATGCTGCCCGAGAGGTCGATCGCGAGCATCAGGTCATAGCCCTGCTGGTGCACCTCGCGCTTGTCGTCGATCCGCTGCGGGCGCGCCAGCGCCACCGCGAGCAGCACCAGCCCGGCTACGCCGACGCCGACGGGCAGACGCGACACGGCGACGAGCGTCGGCCGATACCACGCGGCCGCGAACGGCACCACGAGGGCCGGCACGCCGCGCCGTCCGCGCAGCCAGGCCAGCAGGGGGATCACGGCCAGCGCCAGCAGCCACCAGGGATCGTGGAGCGTGTAATTGTCGTAGCTCACGTCAGAAAATCGCTGGCCCCAAACACCCACGTCCAAGGGAATTTGAAATCTCAAATTTGAAATCCCAGAGGCGGGAAAAGGGGCAAAGGGTCATGCTCTTTTGATCCGTGGTCATGGGAGCCGGCGACGGTTGGAGATTTGAGATATGAAATTTGAGATCTGAGATTTACCCGCGGGAGCGGGTCCGCATGCGGGCATGGAAGAAGCGCACCAGCGCCTCGAGGCGCGGCTCCTCGGTGCTCACGACGAGGCGGCTGAGGGCATCGGGATACAGGCCGCGGAATGCGGTCTCGCGGCGCTTGACCCATTCGGCATGACCGGCGCGCTGGGCCGCCGTGCCGTCGAGCGTGACCAAGCGGCGGGCCAGCGGGTCATAGGTGACCAGGGGACCGCCGGCCGGGAGGGCGCGCTCCCAGGGGTCGTCGACGCGAAAGCCCATGGTCTGGTAGCGGCGCTGGAGCACGCCCCAACCCTCGGGCGCCTCGCGGGGCGGGAAATCCGAGAGCCAGATGAGAATGCTGTGTTTGGGCGCGGCCCGCGCGAGGAGCTGCCACGGGATCTCCACGGAGGCGGGAGGCGGGAGGACGGAGGCCGGAAGTTTGCCAGTCTCCGGTCTCCGGTCTCCAGTCTCCGCGCTCGCCGCGTAGCGGCCGAGCGCCGGCGGCGGCGTGCCGAGCAGGGTGGACGCGGCATGCAGGATCGAGCCGCGGCCGCGCACCGACTCCTTCACATGGTAGCCGTTGGACGCGGCGTAAACGTAGCCCACGCGATCGCGGTTGACGGCGCCGAGCAGCATCACCAGTCCGGCCAGCTCGAGCAGCGCCTCGCGCTTGGACTGGGTGGAGGAGCCGAACTGCAGGCTGAGCGAATCCTCGAACACGAGCAGCAACGTGACCTCGCGCTCCTCGACGAATTTCTTGCGGTAGGGTTCGCCGAGGCGGGCGGTGACGTTCCAGTCGATGTCGCGCACGTCGTCGCCGAACTCGTATTTCACGACCTGGTCGAACTCCATGCCGCGCCCGCGGAAGGCGGAGCGGTATTCGCCGCTGAGCACGTTGGCGACGGCGTGCCGCACGCGCCACTCCAGCCGGCGCAGGAGGGCGAGCTGGGATTGCGGGCTGGCGGCGGTGGCGGCGGTGGTCAAAGGAAGAGGCAGGATGAAAGAGGCGAGAGGAAGGGTCCGAACCGGTCATGCCGGGTGGGGCGGAGCAGCGAATTCATCGTGCGGTCGCGGCGGTACGTTGACGCGGTGAATTCGGGCTCACGCCACGGCTCGGCTGACCGCCGGCACCGGGGTGCGCTCGATGATCTGGCTGATGATCTGGTCGGTGGTGATCTCCTCGGCCTCGGCCTCGTAGGTGAGTCCGAGGCGGTGGCGCAGGATATCGGGCGCGAGCTCCTGCAGGAGGGCGGGGGAGACGAAGTCCTCGCCGCGCAGCCACGCCAGCGCGCGGCCCGCCTGGAAGAGGGCGAGGGAGGCGCGCGGCGACGCGCCGAAATTGAGCTGGCGCTTTGCGGGGGAGCTGCCGGTGCGCTCGGCCAGCATGCGCGTGGCGCGGACGATCGACAGGATGTAGTGGTGCACCTCGACTGCCACGTGGATGCGGTCGACCTCGTGCCGCAGGGCGAGCAGTTCCGGGCCGCTGGAAACGGCGGCGAGCACCGGCTGGCTCGTCACCTGGCCCCAACGCTGCACCATCGTGTGCTCCTCCTCGGCGGAGGGATAGTTGACGATGAGTTTGAAGAGGAAGCGGTCGGTCTGGGCCTCGGGCAAGGGGTAGGTGCCCTCCTGCTCGATGGGGTTTTGCGTGGCCATCACGAAGAACGGCGACGGCAGCGGCAGCGACTGGCCGCCGATGGTCACCTGCCGCTCCTGCATCGCCTCGAGCAGGGCGCTTTGCACCTTGGCGGGCGCGCGATTGATTTCGTCGGCCAGCAGCAGGTTGGCGAAAATCGGGCCGCGGTGAGGCGCAAACGTGCCCTCCTTGGGCTGGAAGACCATGGTGCCGACGACGTCGCTGGGCAGCAGGTCGGGCGTGAACTGGATCCGCTCGAATTGCACGCCCAAGGTCTGGCCGAGAGACCGGACGAGGAGGGTTTTGGCCAGGCCGGGCATGCCCTCGAGCAGCACATGGCCGTTGGCGAGCAAGGCGACGAACAAGCGCTCGATGATGACATCCTGGCCGATGACGGCCTTGGCGATTTCGGCGCGGAGTTTCTGGGACCAGACGGGACCGTTGGGCATGGGAGGCAGCGGGTTGGGGAGAGGGGAAGGGACCGGGGGAGGGACGCGTGTCTGGGAAGACGAATAAATGGCTGGGGCCGCGGAGTTTGATTTGACTGCCACGGCCCGATTAAGTTTCACCTGAGAGAAGCAAACCCATGACCGGATTTCCACTGCAAATCGAGGCCGATGTGCGCCGGCGGCTGGGGGCACTGGGCGTGGCCCCCGGCGACGTCGAGGAGAGATTTGTGCACGGCGCCGGCCCCGGCGGGCAGAAAATCAACAAGACCGCCTCCACCGTGTGGTTACGGCACCGGCCGACCGGCGTGGTGGTGCGCTGTCAGGCCGAGCGTTCGCAGGCGGTGAACCGGGCGCGGGCGTGGGGCGCGCTGGCGGACAAGCTCGAGCGGCGGGCGCGAGCGGCGGTCGAGGCGGCGCAGGCGGCGCGGGAGGCGGAGCGCCGGCGCACCCGGCAGAAGAGCCGGGCGCAGAAGGTGCGAATGATTGAAAGCAAACAGCACCGCGCGCGGATCAAGCAGGCGCGCCGGGTGACGGCAGACTGGTGAACGGCGCCTCTACAACAATGCGATCTCATCACCGACAGCCAGACGGCCGGCCTTGGTCTCGTGGATGAGATTGCGGCCGAACATCACGTCGCCGTTGGCGTCACGCCGGTAAGTCGCGAGCGTGCGGAGCGGCTCCTTGCCGCGCGTTGCGGTGACCTGGTCGGTGGTGGTGACGACGCATCGGCCGCAACGGGTGGCGCCGTGAAACACCACGCCGCCGATGCGAAACCGGGCCCACGTGTCCTCGACGTAAGGCGCGCCGCCGGTCACGACGAGATTGGGCCGGAACCGGTTCATCGGGAGTGGCACGTCGAGCCGCGCGTTCAGGTCGGCGAGCGACTCCTCCGAGATCAGGAGGAAGGGAAAGCCGTCGGCGAAGGACACTTCGTGAGAGGGAGAAGTGCGAGCGGAGAGTGAAGGTGGAATCTTGCGGTCGGGCAGGGGGCGCGAATAGGCGGCGCCGGTCTGCACGAGGCGGCAGGGCAGGCCGAGAAAGTCGCTCAGCCACCGGGCCGGTTCATCGCCGCAGTCATCGGCGGTGACCGTGTCCTGCCAGATGGTGACACGGAGAGTCGAAGGCCCAAGGTCGAAGGTCGAATGCCGAAGTACGGAGACCGAGCCGCCATCGGGTGCAGTCAGAATCAAGCTGTCGGCCGTCAGTGCGGTTTCGATAAGGGCCATGCGGGCGTGGGCGCGCTGGGTCAGAAACCGGCCCGCGGCATCGACCACCAGAAAACGGCGGTCGCCGACGAGCCCGCGCGCGTCCACCTCGGCTGAGGTCACGGCAAACCCCCGGCACGACTTGACGGGATAGAGGTTGAGCGCGGTCAGGCGGAGCATCGCGCAGGCAGGCTATGCAGCGGGCCGGAAGCGGCAAGCGGAGACGCGTGCCCATGTAGCTAAAGTCGTGAGACTTTGGCTCCGTTGTCCAAACTCTGACGAGTTTGGCTACGATTTTTAAGTCCGCTCCGGCCAAAATATCAGTTGACGGGAGGGGCGCCGAAATCATAGTCCGACATTCCCTTTTTCGCGGGCGTAGCTCAGTTGGTAGAGCACCACCTTGCCAAGGTGGACGTCGAGAGTTCGAACCTCTTCGCCCGCTCCATTTTTGGGTTGGCCGGAGGCGGCCGGCCGTTATGAGTGACGGCGTGAGCGGCACGAAGCGATGGCTGGCGCCCGCAGAACCAGGCCTGTCAAGGGTTAAG
>JBGOXZ010000138.1:0-6942 GCA_041479395.1 Opitutaceae bacterium | reverse complement strand
CGGGGGTGGAAGGCGGCGGGCGGGATTCCATACGGCGGGGTATTGAAAGGCCGGTCGGATCGTGGCGAAGGGTGAAAAGGCGGGGTGGGGAAGGCAAAGGCAAAGTGCCAGGGCGGCGTGGGAGGGTCACGCTTTCACGGCGATATATTCGCTGAACAACCCCAGCAGCGGCTGGCGGGTCACCTGTACAAAACCGGCGGTCCGCAGCGCTTCGAGCACCGATTTGGGCGGCACGCAGGCGTCCATCGTTTCCCAGAAGTAAGTCATCATCGTGGCGGCGTCGCGGCTGCGGGTGAACAGGCGCGTGAGGAACGGGTAGATCCGACCGAAATAAAGCCGGAACAGGAACGCGCCGAGGCGCCGGGAGGGCTTGGTGACCTCAAGGATGAGCAGCTTGCCGCCGGGCCGGAGCACGCGGCGGAATTCGCTGAAGGTTTCTTCGAGGCTGGCGACGTGGCGCAGGGCGTAGCCCATGGTGAGGAAATCAAAGGCACCATCGGCAAATGGCAGCGCCTCCGCCCGGCCTTGCACAAAGCGTGCGGCGAGCTTGGTGCGGGCGACCGCCAGCATGCCTTCGCTGGGATCGAGGCAGGTGATGTTCTCGGCCGAGCCGAGAATCTGCGCGGCCGCCACCGCCATCAGTCCCGTGCCGCAGGCTACATCCAGCAGTTGCATGCCGGGCTTGAGGCCGTGACGCTTTTGGGCCCATCTGCGGTAAAAGGCGCCGCTGTGGAAGAACCCCCAGTCCACCACCGCGTCGTAATACGTCGCCCCGTCGTCGAAGAGCTGCCGGACGAAGGCCGGTTTTTCCGCAGGGCTGGCATAGCGGGCGGTGATGGGCGGATGGGGGATCATGCGGTCAGGGGTGGAGGCTGGGGGGAAAACGCCGCGTTGAGAGAAGAGAGGAACGCCGCGAACGAGCGCAGGCCAAGAAGAAAATGACTCAGCGGACTACTGGTGGACCCTCGTCGAGACCCCCTCCCGGTCTCTGTGTGCTCCGTGTCGTATCGACGGCTGCTTCGGTTGCGGCTCGGCGGGAGCCTCGCCCAGTTCGGCTGGCCGGTAGTGCGCCCCACCTCGGGGTGCGGGCGACTCGTTTGAATGAACCCGCACGGAGGGCGGGCTCCACCGTGATGGACCAACCTCAGTGGGCGTCGAGGCCGGAGCCGGTGACGTGCTCCGTCGTCAGCAGCGGACCGTCGAAGCCGGTGACCGCGATTCCGGCCAGCTCCACGTTCGTCGCGTTGGCCAGCGTGATCCCGCGGCCACAGGTGCCCGTGATGTTCTTCAGCGACAAGCCGTCGATCGGCCGCTCGGGCGGAACATTCTGCGCGTGCACCAGCGCTGCGACCTGGCTCACTTGGATATTGCGGAAGCGGATATCGTGCACGCGCGCCCATTTCTCCACCGGCCCGGGAACGGGCTCGCTTGCCTGAATTCCTTTTTTCAGGAGGTCGATCACCAGAAACGTCGGCGAGTTGAGGACGGTGAGGTTTTCGCCGGTGATGTCCTCGAAATACCCGCCCCGGCCGTCGCGGCTCTTGAAGAGGATGCCGTTCTGGCGGCCCGTGATGGTGCAGTGTTCGAGGCGCACGTGGCGGATGCCGCCGGACATTTCCGAACCAAAACCGATCCCGGCGAAGATGCTACTGACAAGGGTGCAGTCCCGGATGACCACGTTCTCCGTCGGGCGGCCGAGGCGGACGGCCTCCATGCCGCGGCCGGATTTCAGGGAGATGGCGTCGTCGCCCGTGTTGATGTCGCAGTGCTCGATGAGCACATCCTGGCACGAGTCCACGTCGATGCCGTCGCCGTTGGAATTGAGGGAACGGATGATGAGATTCCGGGCGGTGAGGTCCCGGCACAGGACCACATGGATGGACCAGAGCTGCTGGTATTGCGTTGAGAAGCCTTCGAGCACGACGTGGGCGGAGTCGGTCAGCTCGACGAGCGCCGGGCCGCGCGGGTTGCGCAGCCGGCTCACGCTGAGCGGCGGGCCGAAGATGGAGCCAGGGCCCTGGATCGCGATGTGGTCGGCTTTCTCGGCGGAGACGAGCGCGCGGTGGCCCTGGACGAACTCGCCTTCCCAGCGCACGCGCACGAGCGGGTAATCCTCGATGTCGGGACTGCCCTGAAGATTCGCCCGCGGTTCCAGCTTCAGGGTCGTATTCGCGCCGAGGACGATGCTGCCGGTCAGATAGACGCCGGCCGGCACGATCACGGTGCCACCGCCCGCGGCTGCGCACGCATCGAGGGCCTTTTGCAGCGTGGCGGTGTCCTTGGTGTAGCCGTCGCCGGTCGCGCCGAAGTCGCGTACGTTGAAGGTGGCGCCGGGCGCGGGGGGAGCCGCGAGTGGAAACGCATCCGCCGCCCGCGAAAGGCAGCCGGCCGTGAGCCAAACCAGACCGAGCAGGAGCGCGCGTGTCATGACGGGCCCCTCCATCACCAGCCGGTGAGCGATTTGATCGGGCCGAGCAGCTCGAGCGCGACCTGCTCGTGCTGGAACGCCACGAGGTGGGCGTTGGTCGGCGTGCCGGGATAATAATGCACCGGGGCCTCGGCGATCCGCTGGTCGCCGGCCGCGCGCCGCCGCGCCACCACGGCCTCGAGCACCCGCCGCAATTGGTCGCGCTTCGCGCGGTCCGGTGTGCCGGGGGTGTCGCCGAAGAGGGAGACTTCGGCCAGCAGCAGGGCGGCGCGGGGATAGGCCGCGCGGATTTCGCCGACGAAGTCGTCGTAAGCCTTGGTGTAAACGGCCTCGTCCGGCAGGTCCTTGCTGAAGTCGTTCTGACCGAGGCTGACGACGATCACGTCGGGCACATAGGAGGCGTGGTCCCAACGCGAGGCCGGATCGTCGGGCAGGGTGCGCTGAAAGAACTGCGGCGCGTTGTCGACGTTGGTGTTGCCCTGCCAGTCGCGCATGACTCCGCGGCCGCCGTAGCTCACGAGGTGGATCTGCGCGTGCAGCCACTGCCCAAGCAGCATGCCGAAGGAGCGAGCCGCGTTCGCCGATTGCGGAGTGGAAACGTTCTCGGGGGGGAACCGCTCGATGTATTCGCCACCGGTGATCGAGTCGCCGATGAACATCAGCTTGCGTTCGGGCCATGCGGGTGGCGGCAGCAGTTCGCAGCGGGGCGGCAGGAGCAATCCGTGGAAGGTGGCAACGCCCTGCCATGCCTCCGTGCGGCGCACCAGCTCCACGAGCCAGCCCGACGCCGGCGCCGTTCCCGTGGGCAGCGGGATCTCGTTTTGGCCCTGGTGCAGCCGGATGACCACGGGATCCCAGCCGTTGCACGCCAGGTTGAAATAGCAGGTCGGCGAGCTCGCGCTGAGGCGCAGCGTCGGCGCCGGGCCGCGATAAACGAAGCGCACGGTGATGCCAGGGAAGCCCATGGTGGCGTTGTCTCCGGCAAACGCCACGCGCCCCATGTAGGCGATCGGCGGGTCGCGCGCGGGAATGGTCGTCGCACTCATCGTGATCGGATCAGGCTTGGGCTCAGCCGCAGAAAGGAGGGAGGCGACCGCGGCAGTGAAAAGCAGAGAGGCAAGAATGCGCATGGCAGTCGATGAGGAACTGTCACGGTCGGCGAGGCAATCCCTGTCGGGCGAGCGAGAGCAAAAGGCAGCAGACAAGCGTGCAAAGCGAAAGGTGAATTTGGAGGTAGGGCGGCTTGTCCTCAAGCCGCCGAATCAGCGACCTCCGATGTCGCGGCGCGTTAAGGATAACGCGCCCTACCGTCATTGGCCCACGCGGAGGTCAAGGGCTCCACCGCGACAACCAAGCCTTACCGGGCACTTGCGGGCGGCAGCGGCTCGAGCCCGCGGCGCTTGAGCAGCGGCGCGATGTAGGGTTCGCCACCGGTGAAGTCGCGGAACTGGGTCATCGCCTCCTCGCTGCCGCCGCGGGACAGCACGGTCTGGCGGAGGCGGTCGCCGTTGGTGCGCGTGAGGCCGCCGTGCTGCTTGAACCACTCCACGCTGTCGGCATCGAGGACCTCGGCCCAGATGTAGGAATAATAGCCGGCGGAGTAATCGTCGCTGGAGTAGATGTGCGAGAAGTAGGTGCTGTGATAGCGGGGCGGCACGGGGGTGAAATCCACCCCGGCTTGGTGCAGCGCCGCGGCCTCGAAGGCGGGCTCGTCGGCGGGCACCTCGTCGGGCTTGAGCTGGTGCCAGGCCTGGTCGAGCAGCGTGGCAGCCAGATACTCGGTGGTCGCGAAGCCCTGGTTGAATTTCTGCGTGGCCAGCATCTTGTCCAGCAGGGCGGACGGCATCGGCTCGCCGGTCTGGTAGTGCCGGGCGTAGTTTTTCACCACCTCCGGCCAGATCGCCCACATCTCGTTGATCTGGGAGGGAAACTCGACGAAGTCGCGCGGCACATCGGCGCTGAAGCGCGGGTATTGCACGTGCGAGAACATGCCGTGCAGCGCGTGGCCGAACTCGTGAAACATCGTCGTGACCTCGTCAAAGGTCAGCAGGGTCGGCTCGCCCGCCGGTGGCTTGGGAATGTTGAGGTGGTTGGCGGCGACCGCCCGCGTGCCCAGCAGGCCGGACTGATCCACGTAGGCGCTCATCCAGGCGCCGCCGCGCTTGGACGGACGCGCGTAGTAATCGCCGAGGAACAGGGCGAGCGGCGTGCCGTCCTCGTTGAAGACCTCGAACACCCGCACGTCGGGCTGGTACACGGGCAGGTCATGGCGTTCCTTGAAGGTGAGTCCGTAGAGCCGGCTGGCCGCAAAGAACACGCCGTCGTGCAGCACGTGGTTCAGCTCGAAGTAGGGCCGCAGCTGCGCCTCGTCGAACGCGTAGCGAGCGCGCCGGACTTTCTCGGAGTAAAGGTCCCAGTCCCACGGGGCGAGTTGGAAGCCGCCGTGCTCCTGGTCGATGATGGCTTGGATGTCCGCGGCCTCGCGGCGCGCGTTCGCCACGGCCGGCGGCGCCAGCGCGGCGAGGAATTTGTTGACCGTGGTCACGCTGCCGGCGGTTTGCTCCTCGAGCAGGTAGTCGGCGTGGCTTGCGTAGCCCAGCAATGCGGCGCGTTCGGCCCGCAGCCGGACGATGCGAAGCACGACGGCGCGGTTGTCGAACTCGCCGCCATGGCTGCAGCGGTTGACCGAGGCCTGCTGGAGGCGCTCCCGCAGGCCGCGGTTTTCCAGCGAGGCGAGCGCCGGTTGTCCGCTGGTATTGAGAAGCCGGATGACGAACTTGCCGTCCTTCTTCTCGGCCTTGGCGGCGGCCTCGGTTGTGGCGATTTCGGCGGGGGACATGCCGGCCAAGTCGGCGCGGCTGTCGACCACCACGGCGGAAGCATTGGTTTCCTTGAGCACATTCTGCCTGAAGGTGGCCTCAAGGGTGGCCAGCTCGGCGTTCATGGCCTTAAGCCTGGTCTTGTCGGCTTCCGAAAGCCGGGCGCCGGCGCGCACGAAGTCCTTGTGATAGCGCTCCAGCAGGCGCTTCGACTCCGGGTCGAGCCCGAGGCGGTCGCGCGCATCGTAGAGCGACTGAATGCGCGCGAAGAGCGGGCCGTTCATGTGAATGGCGTCCTGCTGGGCCGAGAGCCGGGGAGCCATGTCGCGTTCCACTTTCAGCATCACCGGGTCGGTGTTGGCACCGTTGAGATTCGAGAAGATCTGGTCGACCCGCTTCCGAACCAGGCCGGAGCGCTCCAGGGCGACAATGGTGTTATCAAACGAGGGCGCCGCCGGGTTGCGGGCGATGGCCTCCACCTCCTGCAGTTCCCCGGCCATGCCCTGCTCGAAGGCGGGCGCGAAGTCCTCATCCTTGATGCGGTCGAAGGGCGGCAGGTGGTAGGGCAGGGTGCTTTCGGCCAGCAGAGGGTTGATGCTCGTGGGCAAAGGGCGGGCCGGGGCGTCGGCAGTGGCCGTGGCGGCGTGCAGGGACGCGGTGAGGCACCGGGCGGCGAGGAAGAGAGCCACAAGAGTCCCGCGGTGGGTGAGGCAGGGCGGTAGCGCTCGAGGTGCATGGGAGGGAAATGATGGCTTTCGCATGAGCATGGGATGGGGGAACGATTGGTTAAGTTGTTCGTCGGAGTTGAAATTGAGCCAGAGAGAACAGGACGTGCCTGCCAGCGTCAAACCCTGCGCAGCCGGAAGCCGGGTTGCCCTCAACACGAAGGACGCTGAGGACGCTGAGGACGTTGAGCTCCAAGATCTGCCTGGCAACCGCCGGCGCAAAGGCGGCGCAGCAGCAGCGCCGCATGGTGCCGTTCCGCCGGGGGCGCGGGGTGGACGCGCCCCGGGGAACATCGAAGTTGACACAGTTGTATATCGGCGTTTGCAATGGGAAGCAAAAGCAACCGCGGGGGAACCGATTTAGTAGGTGCGCTCCCATCCCATGGAAGCCGCACATCGTCACTGCAACCGCGCCAAAGCGGGAGCAGGGTGAACCGTTACTCAGCAAACAAAGCAAGCCATGACTGACCTAAAAACCTATCAAGTGTATGCAGCGTCCCTGCTCGACGATCTCCAGGCGGCAGCCAAAAACGGCGTGCCCCGGCGGGAAGTCATCCTCGACTGGCTCGATGACTTCCTGGTGCGCACAAAGAAGCGGGGGTTTCAGATGGAGCAGGCGGAGGTGGAGAATCTGATCGCGCTGGACCAATTCGTGCACAGGAACGGAATCCCGGCCACTGTCCGCGCGACGCTGGAATAGCATCGCGCCGCACGCCACGCGCTTCGGCGGCCTTCGCCAGCCATCGCGCGGCGCGGATCGCCTGGGCCGAGCCTTGAAAAAGAAGGCGCGGTTTCTCCGCGCCCCGGCCCTCGCTTAGCGGGCGGCCATGAACTTGTAGAGCCTGACACCGTGCGGCTCCACGGTGACGGCCAGCTCATTGAGCGCTTCGGGCAGATCCTTCTGGCGCCAGAGATCGCGCACCCGCTGCCGGCCGCCCAACCCGATGCGATCGAGCTTGGCGGTCATGGT